>NZ_JCACKM010000055.1:0-42372 GCF_059505385.1 Desmonostoc vinosum | reverse complement strand
ATTGGGGACTGGGGACTGGGGATTGGGGACTGGGGACTGGGGACTGGGGACTGGGTAAGAGGATGCGGGGATGTGGAGAAAATTTCTCCTTCATCTCCCGGTTGGTGAGCGAAGTCGAACCACACCCCCCTGCCCCTTCTTTGAGAAGCTTTAACTTTTATTTACTTAAACTTTACTCGGTTCCCACCCAAGAGTATGATGACTTGCTAGTTAAGCAAATTAAAGACTGTACAAGCCGCTTCGTTTTGTACAAAAAACTTTTTGTGTTGTAATAAAAGGAAACAACTCCATGCGACGATTGTTTGCTTTGATTTTAGCGATTTGTCTTTGGTTCAACTTCGCCCCACCAGCGAAAGCACTGGGCGCTGATCTTGTACCCTGTAAAGACTCTCCCGCATTTCAACAGCTAGCAGCAAATGCCCGTAATACGACCGCTGACCCAGAATCAGGTAAGAAGCGGTTTGAGCGTTATTCTCAAGCTTTGTGCGGCCCTGAAGGCTACCCTCATTTGATTGTTGATGGACGTTTGGATCGTGCTGGTGACTTTTTAATCCCCAGCATCCTCTTTTTGTATATTACTGGTTGGATTGGTTGGGTGGGCCGTGCCTATCTACAAGCCATCAAAAAGGAATCTGATGCCGAACAAAAAGAAATCCAAATTGATTTAGCACTTGCACTTCCGCTCATGGCTACAGGTTTTGCTTGGCCAGCAGCAGCGCTTCAAGAATTTCTCTCTGGTAAATTGACAGCCAAAGATACAGAAATTCCTATTTCTCCACGCTAATTCAACATCACTCACTCATTTGTTTTGGAGACTAAATTCATGGCAGACAAAGGCGACCAATCATCCTATTTGGTCAAGTTTATTTCCACAGCGCCGGTGGCAGCTACCATATGGCTGACAATTACAGCAGGTATTTTGATTGAATTTAACCGCTTTTTCCCTGACCTACTTTTCCACCCACTGCCATAAGTTGAAGACGGGATTTTAAAAGTTGAATGCGTTGTCTTTTGCCTAATATTGTCTAGTTGAGTTATTTAACCTAATTAGGTAAAACTATAACTCAAATAGGCAGTAAAAATGGTTTTTGAAACTCGTGATGCTGACAACAGCTAACGAGTTTCATATTTTATGAAAACAGCTAAATTAATTTTTTTAAACTTATGAATCAAAAAGCATCTTGAGCGACAATTATTATTAATATAAAAATGCCACCTTTTTAATTTAGAGGCGAACATAAAATATGGCGCAAGCAGTAGATGCATCAAAAAATCTACCCAGCGATCCGAGAAATCGGGAAGTTGTTTTTCCCGCAGAGGGTGATTCACAGTTGGGCAATCTAGAAACCCCTGTCAATTCTTCTCCCGCAGTTAAGTGGTTTATCAACAACTTGCCCGCCTATCGCCCAGGTATCACACCCTTCAGACGTGGGCTAGAAGTTGGTATGGCTCATGGTTACTTGTTATTTGGGCCCTTCGCTAAATTAGGCCCACTGCGGGATACACCTAATGCTAATTTAGCTGGTTTGTTATCAAGCATAGGTTTAGTTGTTTTACTTACAGCTTGCCTATCTCTGTATGCAAATAGCAATCCTCCCAAAGCACTTGCTAGTGTTACCGTACCCAATCCTCCAGTAGATGCTTTTAACTCCAACGAAAGCTGGAGTAACTTCGGTAGCGCCTTCTTAATTGGTGGTATTGGCGGTGCAGTAGTTGCTTACTTTTTGACTCTTAATATAGGATTGATTCAAAGTCTATTCGGTTAATTTGGTCATTGGTCATTAGTTATTAGTCAGCAGTTAGTAGCCAAAATATTGATTAACAACTGACAACTAATAACAAATAAAGGACAAATGACAAAGCGCAAAGTCTGAGCGGCGGAAACCTCCGCTCAGAACTTTGTAAGAGAGGAAAAATAAAGGACACAAAGAAAAAACTTTGTGTCCTTTATTTGTTCATGCTAAAAACGGATATGTTGTTATGATGCTTGTGCAAACAAAGCTGCTTCTATATCATTTAGAGCGGTTTCCAAATCATCGTTGACAATTTGAATATTAAACTCATCTGCGGCTTGAATTTCTTCCTGGGCACGACGCAAACGCCGGACTATCGCTTCCTCAGAATCTTGGGCGCGATCGCGTATGCGTTTCTCTAATTCCTTAAAAGAAGGTGGTAAGATAAAAATGCTCTTAGCATTAGCAAAGGAAGCGCGAATTTGTCTTGCTCCTTCTAATTCAATTTCTAGCATTACCAACTTACCAGAGTGAATTTGCTTAAGTACAGCTTCACGAAGAGTACCGTAATAGTTACCAGCAAATTCCGCCCATTCTAAGAATTCGCCTTCAGCAATCAATTTTTCAAACTGACTACGGCTGATAAAGTAATAATTTTTGCCATCGATTTCCCCCGGACGTGGAGATCGAGTTGTTGCAGATACTGAATAATATAATTCTGGATGACGCTGTAAGAGCGATCGCATCAGAGTACCTTTGCCGACTCCACTGGGGCCGGTCAAAATAATCAGTCCGCCCGTAGAGGGACATTGTTTGGTAGTAGCACTAGCCTGGATGGGTAAAACTTGCATCATCCAATCAACCTGTGAATTTATCAGTATACATCATTCATTAGTTATTAACCTTGTGTTTGTTACCAAGGCTAAACTAGGGAATTTGTAGCACGAGTGACAGAATCGTCTAATTCACATGGTACTGCTGATCCGGTGCAAAAGAGCCAATAGTCCTAAGCTCTCCTTGATCAATTATCTACAACTTGATGTTCTCGGGAAATCACGAAGCGATTCGCTACAGTTTCCGGTTGAATTGCCGACAGAATTACGTGGCTGGAATCGGTGATAATTACAGCCCTAGTCCGACGACCGTAAGTTGCATCAATCAGTTGACCTCTGTCCCTTGCATCGGTAATGATCCGCTTAATTGGGGCAGATTCTGGACTGACAATAGCAACTACACGGTTGGCAGACACAATGTTGCCAAAACCGATGTTAATTAACTGAATGTCCATAAAAAAAGCTGAGGTCAAATGAGGTTTGATAACCTTAGGAATAAACTTATTCCCATGTTATCGCCAAAAAATAGGAGTTACAATGATTAAATTAGAGCCAGCTTTTGTTTTTAAATAATGTCTGCTTTTTTTAGCTATATATCAGTCAGAATTGCCTAAAATCTTCCCAAAGATATATGCAAAATAATATTGATCCAAGCTAGGACTACAACACAAAATTCAAAAATTGTAAGGCTTGCAAAAAAAGCGTGTAGGGTGCGAGGTCGCAAGGATGCTATGTATAAATAAAAACATTTATTAAATCTATACCTCAGTTGAAAAAAATAATTGCTTTGAGTGGGTTAGCTTGAACAAAGCAAGGTGTCCTTTTCAGGAGTCCCATGTTTTTAAACATGGGTTCCTTGCATTCCTAAACCCTTGTACCCTGACACCATTCTATAGTACTTGATACACATCAACCCTTACAAAGCTGGTCAACAGTCAACAGTCAAAATCAAGGTTTTTTGAACTTTGGACTTTAGACTTTGATAGTCTCAACTCAAAATCTGTGAAATTGGATAAGTTCTAAATTATTGTTTGATGATTTTTTGACCACTTTTGAGATGATAGATTGATTCTTAGCTATGAGTAATAGTTAGCTGATATAAGAATCTGACTTGATTAATGAAATTATTTGTGCAAGCAGAGAGTAGGGAGTGGGGAGTAGGGAATCAACTTTTCAAAAATCAAATAGTAGTCCTATATATTTATTTTGAATCATAAATTGATGCAGAGCAAAATTGATTGGCACAATCTCGCTCTTACGGCACTGGCTCACTACAATATCAGTGCTGAGCAATTAGTTTTCTTAGGTCATAGTGAGAATGTGACGTTTTGCGTTGATACTCAATCTACTAAAAATCAAACTAAGTCATTTCTTCTCCGTATCCATTACCCAATCGCCCAATTTCGCGATCGCATTTGGCAAAACTACGCCGTTATTGAGTCGGAACTCATTTGGCTCAATGCATTACATCAAGATACCGATGTAGTTGCACCACTACCTGTACAAAACCTGGATGGTGCTTTCGTCACCCCACTTATCCTTAATGACACAAAACAGACGCTCAACTGTACACTACTAACTTGGGTCGATGGTTCTCCCCTTGACACTGAACCTACTACGATACAAGCTAGATGTGTTGGGGAACTGATGGCTAAGTTACATCAACACGCCAGCTTGTGGGAGTCACCGAATTTCACGCGACCAAAATACGATTGGCAGCAAATCCACACTTCTTTGATGAGGCTGCGATCGCTAGTAGATATTGACATCATATCTATGACTGATTTTACTGTGCTTGAGACTGTGGTGCAGCGAATTAGGGAAGTCATGTCAGCACTCGGAAAAACCCTCTGGAATTGGGGTTTAATTCACGCTGATCTCAACGAAAATAACTATATTTTTGATGCAGATGAGGTAAGAGCGATCGATTTTTCTTGCTGTGGCTTTGGTTATTACCTCTACGACATTGCCTCTACACTCAAACATCTATCTCCTGAAAATCGTCAATCATTTCTCAGCGGCTATCAAAGCCTGCGTCAACTTCCCCATGATGATCAAAATATTTTAGAAGCATTATTGCTTGGGGCAACGATAGATAACTTTGCTTTTTTGGCATTACAGCCAAATGAATATGATTTTCTAGCGCAGAGTATACCCTACATCACAGAGAAGCTTTGTAGTAGATATCTCAAAGGCGAGCCATTTTTGTGATGCAAGTTATATCATGTTGTCAGCTTTTTGTATTATAATTGTAATACAAAATATTTGAAGAGGTTCATCGGTAATGACAGCCGTCGAACTGGAAAATTTATGCAAAAAGTTTACTTTGAGTCGGGGTTGGGGGCGTAACCGCACGCACAAAGAGATTATCGCTGTAGATAACATTAGTTTGAGCGTTATTGAGGGTCAGGCGATCGCTTTTATCGGCCCGAATGGGGCGGGTAAATCTACTACAATCAAGATGCTTACAGGCATACTACAGCCTACATCTGGTACAGCGCGGTTATTGGGATTAGATCCTTGGCAAAATCGCCGTCAACTGGCTTATCAAATTGGGGTAGTGTTTGGACAGCGATCGCAGTTGTGGTATCATCTACCTCCCCGCGATACCTTAGAATTGCTAGCGCGGATTTACAACCTCAATCGCCAAGAATATATTAAACGTCGTGACTTACTAGTCGAGCGTTTTGACCTCAGCCCGTTTTGGAACACCCCAGTGCGTAAATTATCTTTAGGTCAGCGGATGCGAGCAGAAGTAGCAGCCAGCTTACTCCACGCGCCTAAAGTACTATTTCTGGATGAACCCACTATTGGATTAGACGTGATTGCCCGTCAAGAATTACGTGACTTGATCTGCGAGTGGAATCGTTCTGAAGGATTAACAGTATTTCTCACAAGCCATGATGCTGGGGATATCGAACAAGTAGCACAGCGGGTAGTAGTCATCAATTACGGGCGTGTAGTACTTGATGACAAAGTTTCGACAATGCGCCGCCAATACCTTGGCTCAAAAATTCTCAGAGTTAAATTTCATAACTCCCCAACACAAATCAATCTCCCAGGAGTAACTCAACTCAAAGCTGGCGAATATGCCCTCAAGTTGGAAGTCAATACTCGCATCACACCGATTGAAACCGTGATGACTCAAATCCTGAAAGCGGGTTCAGTCGCTGATATAGCCATTGAAGACCCCCCTCTAGAAGAAGTAATCGCACACATTTACGCTCAAGCGGCCTCTTAAATAATTCGTAATTCGTAATGACGCGACGCTCCTGTGTCGCTCTAAGCGAAGCTATGCCGTAGGCTTTACGCTAACGCTATCGAGGACTCGCTACCGCTGCGCTAACGTAATTCGTAATTAAAAGAGCAGGGAGCAGGAGGCAGGAGGTGGGGGGATGTGGTTCGACTCTGCTCACCAACCGGGGGATTGGGGAGAAATTTTCTCCGCCTCCCCGCGTCCTCTTGCCCAGTCTCCAATCCCGTGGGCTTCGACTTCGCTCAGCCCACGGGAACTGGGTCGGTTTATTTAAAGAGTAGGTATTAAATGCATAATCTCAATAAATATACCTGGATTGGCTTGACGGCAGCACGTTCCAACTTGGCTTACTTGGGAGAAGTGGCTGCCAGAGGAATTTTTCTATTTGTTATTCTCTACATCTTCCTACAACTGTGGCGTGTAACTTATACAGAGACCAATGCTGAACAGTTGGGAGGTTTAACATTGCCTCAGATGCTTTGGTATCTAGGTATTACCGAGTCGATTGTCCTCTCCAGTCCGCAAGTTGCCTTAGAAGTAGATGAAGATGTGCGAACCGGCGCTTTAGCAGTGCAATTAATACGCCCTCTTTCATATCCTTTGTATCGCTTGTGGACTACCTTAGGAGAGCGAACAGTACGCTTTGGATTGAATGTGGCGATCGCATCTTCAGTCGTACTGTTATTTGTGGGGCCAATTCCTTTAAGTTTCAGAGGCATCTTGCTATTTATATTGGTGCTACCCCTGGCATTTGTACTGGATTTTTTAGCAACATTCTTAGTAGGTTTAGGAGCTTTTTGGCTAGAAAACACCACAGGGCTAATGCTCATCTACTCTCGCTTGACGATGATTTTAGGTGGAATGCTGATTCCTTTAGAACTATTACCAGAAACATGGCAACCAATACTCAAAATTCTGCCCTTTGCCAGCATTTTGTATGGCCCTGCGCGTGTGTTCGTACACCCTGATTTAGCTTTTGTCAGTGAATTATTAATGCGCCAAGCAGTCGCCATCTGTGTGTTGGCCTGCCTAGTAGCTCTTGTTTACCGCACAGCAGTTAAACGCATCCACGCCCACGGAGGTTAATTGTACTTAAAAAGTCTCAAAAACAACGTATCTTAATTACGAATTACGAATTAATTATGTGGCTTTTACTTTCATTTCTCCAATTAGCTGCTGCTTACGTCCGCCTCAACCTAAATGCCCACTTGGAGTATCGCGGCGCCTTCATCACACAAGTAGTGGCAATGTTGCTCAATAACCTAGTTTGGATAGCATTTTGGGGGCTTTTTTTCACACGTTTTCCGGTGCTACGCGGCTGGACGGTACAAGATGTAATTACACTCTGGGCGATCGCCGGAGCAGGTTTTGGTTTAGCCCACACTATCTGTGGTAACGCTTTGCAACTGTCAAATTTGATTGTGCAAGGACAATTAGACGTGTGGATGTTGTACCCGCGTGCCTTGCTACCACACTTACTTTTGGGGCGAATGAATGCCATGTCTTGGGGAGACATGTTATTTGGATATGGGGTATATGTGTTATTTGTCAAGCCAGATATAGTACATTTAGCACTGTTTACTGTGTTAACTGTTTCTGTAGCAATGTTGTTTGTTGGCTTTAACGTGTTGACAGGAAGCCTCAGCTTTTACCTGGGTAATTCCGAAGGACTGACACAGCAGTGGCGAAATGCCATGCTTACCTTCAGTACCTACCCAGCAACTTTGTTTGAGGGCCCAGTAAAGTTAGTGTTGTATACACTGATTCCCGCAGGTTTTGTGAGTTACTTACCGATAGAGGCATTGCGATCGCTATCCTTAATTCATGCCTTGTCAGCAATTGCTGGCTCAACTGCGGTGCTGTTAGTGAGTGTAGCTGTGTTCTACCACGGTTTGCGTCGCTACTCTTCAGGAAACTTGATGCAGATGCGAGGTTGAGTTTCACTGAGCTTGTCAATTAGCAGTCTTTCTCAATTCTTGCCATCTTTGTCGCAGTTGCTTTAAGTTGGGAGTATGACCACCATAGCGCCAGCTAACATAGGCTTGACAAATATCATCTATGACTTCAGCAGTTGCTAGTGCATGATGCTGATACGATACTTGAGCATACTCCAAAGGCGTTTGTGCTGGATGCTTACCTAAACCTTTTTTAGCTGTCCATTGCAGCATTTGTTGGTAAAGACTTTCCATCGCTGGCAATTTCCTTAACCGACGACGGTGACGCAACTCTTGCCACTGTACCCAACCCAGCCATCCTAAGAAAGCTGTTGTAGTTGTCAAGATTAAGCCAGTTAATACGCCGAACCAACCTTGAGTAAATAAAGCGAAAAACCAAGCGATCGCTTTACTCACCCAACTAAATATTGTCCCAAAAATCTTGTTTAATAAACCTGTCACCGGAGAAGGCAACCACCCAGCAACCCAGTGCCAAAACTGGCGCAGAACGCTAAAAGTCTGCGTATCCTCAACTGAAGGGGGAATCAAAGGATGGTTGGGAATTGGATCAAAAGCAAACCAACCATATTTAGGGAAATACACTTCTGTCATCGCATAAGCATCAGTGTTACGCACAACATACATCCCCGTGAAGGGATTAAATTCTCCCGCACTAAACCCCGCCACTAATCGCGCGGGAATTCCAATGGAACGCAGCATGACTGTGAGAACTGTTGAAAAGTGATCTGGATAGCCGCCTTTATGCTTGAATAAAAAAGCCTCTACTAGGTCTTCTTTTTCCTCTAAATAAGGAAACTCTGAAGGATTTTGAGGAATAGAATAGTTTTGCTTGAGATACTGAGCTAAGTAAAGAGCTTTTTCATAGGGTGAATCCAAAGTTTTCGAGGACTTGGCGACTCGTTCTTTGTTGTAGTTGGCGATGATTTCTTCGGTGCGTTGCCGAACTTTGGTGGTAATTTCAGGAGGGATTTGCAGATAATTCTTTTTAATATGTTGTGGGTAATTTTGCGATGCTTGCCCTAACAAGGTACGATCGCGGTATGGTACTTCCGAAATTACTGTGTAAGTCAAGTCTTGCGATAACTCCACAGGCGATCGCAATCCATTCTCTTTATCCACAGCGATTATTGGTGTAGGAAAGTAAATCTCTTTTGGATAAGCCATCGCTGGAATCAGATTCGGCAAATCCGATACCATTGTATAAGTTTGTACTACCTCTTTGGTTTTACCCGCAATTGCTGGTGGAGAAAGATAGATTTGGTAAGACCAAGGCGATCGCTTGATAGTAGTAACTTGATCATTGCGTGAAACTTCCCATCCTTTACCTGTATAGCGGTCAAACGCCAACACTCGCCAAAATCCTTCGGCTTGCGATCGCACCCGCATTACTACCTTGGGTATCAACTCACCCCGCAGGTTTTGATTGATCTGACTACTAAAACCGTAATAAAAGTTATTATCTATTTTTCCTGGTTGGCCTGTTTGGTTTTGTCCCGTACTGCTGTTACCACTGCCTTGATTATTGGCATTACCTTGGCGGACATAACCGGGGTTAATAATACTACGTCCTGTAAAGCCACCTTTAACTTCAATTGGAGAACTTACAGGAAACATCCGTAATTGATAACCAGGGAAGCGGGGTAAAACAGCAAAAATTGCCAGCCCCAACCCGACAACAATCAAAAAATTTATGATGAGAAATTTAAAACTAAAATTAACAGGTTTACTATTTGATAATTTTTCCTGTTTGTTTTTTGTTGCTAGCAAACCCAAACGTGAGCGGTAATCGATAACGAGAGTTGGTAAGGCGATCGCTAAAAATAATAGCACCACAGGCGCAAAAGCCAGAGTCTGACTGAGTGTTGCCGCCACACCAATTAAAATCAACCCAATCACAATCGAATATCCCAAGCTTTTGCGGCGGGGTGTATCAAAACTATGTAATATCACCAGTTGAATTAACAACTCTGCCAAATTCAACCGCGTATCATTCAACTCCCCCACCAATCGCCCAAAAAAAGCACCCAATGCTACCAACATACCAATGGCTATGCAGAATTTGACGGCTACATTGGCATCACGGCGATGATAGTAACCCCAAATCGCACCCAACACACTCAACGGTACTGCCCAAAAACTGAATGTAGTTTGGGCGGCAATATCTGTGGCCGCGATTCCCAAAATCACCAACGCTAGCACTAGCACCCGCAAAGAAATTGAATCTTCCACTTCTGTCAAAGGCGATGCTTGCATATTTGATCGCCAAAAACGACTGACAGATAAACGCCTAAACTGATTCATCCCAGATAAGTTAAACATTTGAGTCTTTGTGAAGCAATGATGTAGATGCTATGGACACAATCAGTTATCAGTTATCAGTTTCACTGCGGGAGCGAAACCCACACCACATGCCTGATAACTGTTCACTGTTTCAACAGCTTCCTTGAGAAAGCTTTTTGATCCTCTCCATAGATACCCGCAGGCTATCTATGGAGATATATATATTTTATACAGGTGTCCTTGTTTTAGCTGCTTCTCGTCGACGCCCTAATGATCACTTGTTAACAGATGGGATGAGCTTTAAACCAGGAAAATCATCTTAATATTGTGTTAGCGTTAATCGAAGTAGAGTGCTAGCGGTGGCAATTTCGACTACATGGTGGGACTAATTACAAACGACAGCGGTTTTTGATCTATTTCTGGAAATTCAACTTCCAGAGTATATGTTTGGTTGAGTTGTTGGCAGCATAATTCGACACTTAAGCTACCCGGTTCTGAAGACTTTGCGACTGCTAGAGTGTCATTTCCCCGCAATGTCAAAATACCTTTAACGGGTAACTGACCTTGAACACGAATCTTGGTAGTTTTACCAAGAGACTGGCATTCTACTCTGATACCGAGAGTACCTGCACTAGTTAGCCATTGTCTTTCTACTATCGGCTCTTTCAACGAAAGCGGCAGAGTCAGATTTTCTAGGAGTCGTTTAGCTGCTAGTAAGGACAATGCCATTTGTTGGCGCGGCTGTAAATCTGAATAATCGCTCAGAATCTGGGGCATTGTTTCCAGGGTATCCACAGAGCGATAGGTGCTTCTTAGCACTAATCCAGCTATGTCATTAAGTGCTTGAGAGTCGTCAGGAAAGAAGTTTTCTACCGCCTGAACTAATTTAGCCCCCAGCGGCAATGAAGATGTGAGCAACGCTTGGCACTGTTCTAGCAATTGCCGAAAGACTTTCTCCGGCAAAGGTATGGGTAGATTCAGCTTAGATTGCTGCTCTTTCCATCCCCAAGCAGGAACTGTTGCTGCGATCGCAACCTCATCAACAGTTTCAGGATAGTCTACTAATTGTGTTTCCCACGGAAATAAGGGTGGGTGGTTCTGGACTTGGATTTGTAACCGACGCTTTAGGACGGCTTGGAAACGTTCTTGCACAGTAGGAATTTCTCCCGTTTGAAAGGTTTGGGGTGTCCCCCCTCAATTTAGCTCACCACTTTTGGAAGTAGCAGCCTCCTTGATTAAGTTATACACCCCTTCAATTTCCCTACATTCTACCGGGGTCTTCTCGTAATTATTGAGAGTAAATCTCAATAACCCCCAGAGACACTGGTATTGTAAGGATTCTGAGACACTATTCATGGGTAGAAGCACCAGATCCGGACACTAATGAGTTACGAATTTCCCAAGCTTGTTCCAAAATTTTAAACCACCGTTTTTGCAGCTGTGCCATCGACAGTCCCAGAGCCTTAGCAATCTTTTCGTCGGGTTGTCCCTGTTGCTTCAACTCTAGTAAAGACCGCTGTTTCTCGTCCAACTGCGCTGTGTAAGCTTGCCATTGCTGGGGAGTTAACCCCAAATTTGTATGTAGAGAAGCTTCTAACCACTCGTGAACTAATTCCCAGCGATGCAACAGAGCAAACCGAATTAAGTGATATTTAAAGCGCTGCTGTAAATAATCCCTCTGCCGAGGAGTTAAATTTAAAATCGACTCAATTTCCTGTGCTGATAGATCTTGGAGACGCAGAGAAAAGTAATCAGCACAATCGGTTTGTTGTCGTTGTTCTAAATAACTCATTAATTCGGTAATCACAACAGAACGCAAAGTATCTTCTTCCGGTTCTGGTTCTGGTTGCGTTGCCATTGTTGAGCGCAATTGCTGCACTGCTGGTTCTTCCCAATTCCCATCAGCTTCGCTAGTACTACCTTCTGCTGCTTGTTCGATATCTACACTGGTTTCTGGGGGTTGCTGTTGGGAGAAAGTTTGCGCTCGTAAGATAATCAGCTGCTGCTGACGACCTGGTAGAGGAATCCGGCGCTTACCATAGCGCTCGGAAAAAGCCATATACTCGGCCAATTCCAGAAGGGTTTGCGGGCGATAGGTAGCGCTGAGTTGATTTTCTCGGCGAAAAGCGTTCAAAGCCTCTAAATAAAAACTTTGTAGAAAATCTTCGATTATAGTCAGCCGCCCTTGGTAGCTGAGTTGCCTTTGCGGAGGATTAATGTAACGATAAATAATGGCACTCAAAGTGCTGTGTAATTCTACCCTGCCTCGATTTGAACCTAATACGTAATACCTGAGACACTGTTGCAGCCGATGTCGGGCTAGGGTGATTGCTGAACTTTCTACAGCACCGGAAGCTTGGATGCGTTTACTTTCATGGCAAATCCGGTAAACTTCGGCGGCTATTCTTGACGCCACATCGTGGCAATTCTGCTCCGAAGCTTTGGTTGACTGCTGAAGCTCCTTGAACAGGAGTTGAAATATCACCTCCACGTCAATAGAATTTTCTCCCAGAATATTTGCGGTTGCGGCTGAATTCATAGTCTCGGTTTTAAACAGACCCTAACGTACTTAAATACAACCTGTACGACCGTGGGTATTGGCTTAGTAAGTTTTGCGTATAAGCTAAACGCAGGCCATCCTGCGATGAGGATTTGGCTTCAGTTTATTGTTCCCAACTCTGTTTGGATTATTTACACTTCGATAGATGTTATAGCCATTACCCAGGAGCCGTTTACAAGTCATTATGGATTTAGAAGCACAAATTCAATTGCTGATTGACAATGCACCCGATGATGGTGTAACACCACAACTTGTCGCAGCAATCGCCCCGACGCTGGGCGCGATCGCTCAAGAGTTACGCTATTCCCAATACTATATTCTTCAGAGCGTGAAGGAAGATTGGGTTTTAACGACATTAAGCAACCGTGCAAATCCAGAATTGGAAAAGCGCGTCATTTATGCTTTTCCTACCATACAGGATATTTCCCTAATCTCATCTGCTGGGCTAGACCCTCAACTAATAGCTATAGCTGTTCCTGTCATCAATATTTTGTTCCAACTAGTAGTATTAGAACCCGTAGATAGCATAATTTTTTTAGAAACTCCTGGCACAACCACCAATGCTTTTGAGGTGCGGCGAACAGACTTACAAAACCTCATTCAACAACAGCTACAGCAAAATAGACCTCACAGACCGATACCCCCTGATATTGCTTGAACTGGGGAATGGGGACTGGGGACTGGGGACTGGGGACTGGGAAATTGTCATTTGTCATCCTTCGACTTCGCTCAGGGCAAGTTGTTATTGATTATTCTCCGCGTCACCCTTCGGGTGACGCTCGCAAGCTCGCTAACGCAGTCGCCTGCGGAGGGAAACCCTTCTGCAGCGCTGTCTCCCCGCGTCCCCGCGTCCCCGCGTCCCCGCGTCCCCGCGTCCCCGCGTCCCCGCGTCTCCCTCATCTCCCTCATCCCTAATAAAGCCGACCGAGAGTGTAGTTAGCTATGTTAATCAAGGCTTGATGAGACTCTGAGGGTGAGAGATCACAAAGATGCTCAGATGCTAACTTAGTGTGATAAGCTGCTAATTCTCGCGCCCTCTGTATACCCTGGCTATCCTGAACTAGTGCTAGCGCCTGCTCTAAATCCCCTTGTTGAGCAAACTGTCTCTCAATCAGTGCTTCTAAGTATGGTTTTTCCTCTAAAGCAAAGAGAACTGGTGCGGTCAGATTACCACTTTTGAGATCCGAACCCGCTGGTTTACCCAAGGTATCTGTCGTGCTTGTAAAATCTAAAATGTCATCTACGATTTGGAACGCTATACCAAAATGACGCCCGTAGTTATACAAATGATCGGCTGTTTCTTGAGAAACTTCGCTAAGTAATGCGGCTGCTTTGGAACTGTTAGCAATTAACGAGGCGGTTTTGTAATAGCTCTTTTCGAGATAATCTTCAATTGAGACATTAATATGAAAGCGATTCATTCCTTGTTGGATCTCCCCGGTAGCCAGATCCATAATCACTTCCGAAAGTAGCTTCACCACCTCCAAGTTATCCAAATTTGCTAAATACCATGATGATTGGGCAAAGAGAAAATCTCCTGCCAATATGGCGATGCGATTACCAAATAAGCTATGAACAGTAGGAACACCACGTCGCATATCTGACTCATCTACCACATCATCATGCACCAAGCTAGCTGTGTGGATCATTTCCGTAATCTCTGCTAGGCGTCGGTGACGGGGTGTAATGTCTTGTTCGAGCATGGTAGCCCGCGATATCAGTAAGACAATTGCGGGTCTGATGCGTTTCCCTCCAGTTCCGAATAGATATTCGGCTGCTGCAAAGAGTTTAGGGTGGCGATTTTCAACTAGCTGTTTGAGATTATCTGCTAGTATTCGCAAGTCTGCTTCCACAGGGGTAAACAGGGAGGTAGCTGGGGTCATGGATGGGCGGACTCTGGCTTAGGTTACGAAAGTTTACATATCCTATATTCATTTTAAGATAACGCTGTGCTAGCGCAAAGTTTTCATGAGGTAATCCCACAAATCTTGCTTGAAAATTGGGAGGGGGGAGTAGGGGATGAGGGGGATGAGGGAGCAAAAGAGGCAGGGGAGGAAATCACTAACACCCAATCCTCACGCAGCTCAACGCCCCGCTACCGCGCTTCAGCACTTTTCATGGATTGTCTGTTTTTCATTAAAGACACAGAGAATAAATAGGAATCGTATTTGATCTCTGAAAAAATTCAGTACCAATCGAAAAGGTTTTTCCCTACTCCCTACTCCCTACTCCCTACTCCCTACTCCCTACTCCCAGCCTACGCAAGTAATTTCAAAAATCAAAGCGGATTACTATAGTAAAATTACTTATGGTAAAATTAACATAATGTTAAGATTTTTTGAAAAATTTATTTTGAGTTTAATGTGCAATTGTCTAAAAAATTTGAAATTTAGTAGATAAGTTAGCTGAAAAGTTACGGCCGTTGTGTTAGGCTAAAATTAGGGATTTTAAATTTTTCTAATATTCACCTCCAAAAGGTTAAGTCACCTATTAATGGCATTAACTGGTTGGAGTTGTGGATTTAAAATAACTCGTCGTGGATTCAGTTCAAGGACGTAACTCCTTGAGTAGATTCTGGGCATGTGAAACTACTTAGTTAGAGTGATCAACACCCTTACGGGCCGCCGCTACACGTCTTTAGCGCACGTTGAGCGCAAGCTTGCTCTTGCTATGTTGGTTACACATAGGAATAGAGCAGGCCAGGTAGACTGTTGAGGAGCGCAGTTGCAAGTTGCTGTTTGGCAGTTTGCCTGCTGTAGGATGTTGGTCTGCAAAAGATTGAGCTAAATAGTTAAATTCATTTGCCGAAGAGTATTATACTTCTACGCGAAGGTTTGGCATAGCAAAATAAAGCCATCGAGAATGCACTTGAATGGCTGGAATTTTACTAGGTTTATTTATGAAATTTTATATCGATGTCAATAAGGTGCTGGGAGAACAATGATTTACGGGATTTACGGAAGTGTGCCTATGATGATTTTTATTTTAGCGTCTGGATATTTGTTTGCTGTTTACCTATTATTAGCACTGGCAAAGCGTACAGGCAGAAAAGTTAATCATACAAATATCTCTTCCTCGGTTAAAGGAAAACGTAACGAGGAAATATCTGTGAGGACAAAAATAACTGAAGCTGTCAATAGTCAATAGTTCCTTGACTGTTGACTGTGCCGATTTGGGATTTAATTTTAATGATTACAACAAATCCTTTATATAGAGACGCGCCATGGCACGTCTCTATATTTTTTGTTATCAAAACATCAACCTACACCTGTCAGCTTCTCCCTGCCTTTTGTCCTCTTGGTTGGAGTTAGGAAACTGTAGTGCCAGTGAAGCATACCTCTTCGACGAGAGGTGTGTAACCTAACCACTGTAAACCAGACTGGGCAAATTGTTGCGAACAACCGCTAACAGCAAAACGAGTTGGTAGTGGTGGGTGGGTATTTCTTAAGCTTAATAAGTCCAACTCTTGGGTACAAGCTGTGACAACATGAACAGCTGGATCAACTAGCTTAACTGATGCAGGGAGGAGCGATCGCAATACTGGCGTCAGCAGAGGATAATGGGTACAGCCATGGACTAAAGTATCAATTTCTTGCTGTAATAAAGGCTCTAGATAAGCTCTAGCGACCTCTGTAGTGTAGGGGTCGTAGATCCGGTTTTGCTCAATGAGTGGTACAAATTCAGGGCAGCTAACCTGCCAAACTTGAACTTCAGGGTCAATTTCTAGAATAGCTTGGCGATAAGCATTACTTTTAGCGGTGGCTGGGGTAGCAATTACACCAATGCGCTTTCCTTGCTGGACTGCTGCTTTTGCCCCTGGCAAGATGACACCCAGAATGGGAATATTAAATTCCTGACGTACAGTTTCTAGTGCTAAAGCGGAACTGGTATTACAAGCCATAATCACCATTTTTACCTGCTGCTGTTGCAGCCAGGTAAGAATTTCGCGTGTAAATTGTAAGATTTCTGTTTGTGAGCGAATGCCGTAGGGAAGTCGAGCTGTATCCCCAAAATAAACAATTGATTCGTTGGGGAGTTGTCGATACAGTTGTCGCAGTACCGTCAGACCACCTACACCACTATCAAAAATGCCAATTGGGGCACGTTGGGGTTCTTGCTCAAAAAAATCGTAAAAATTTCCTTCAAAAATAGAAGATGAATACACAGGTAGATGTTGATTTAGGTTTTTGGATTTAAAATACAGAATTTAGCAGAGAATTTGCTAATTGACTACTAAATTTTGCATGTAAACGCGGTTTAATTACTACCTCTTCAAGATAGAACCGCATGTAAGCAATCAGATAATAAGGCATAAAATTCTTTTCCCAATCCCTAATATTACCTTTGTTTTAAGTATTGGAGAATACCACGAGCGATCGCCTCTGCCATCCGATTCTGGTATTCTGGTGTTCCTAATCTAGGATTGTCCTCTCGACCAGACATATAGCCTGTTTCTACTAAAATTGAGGGCATAGAACTTTTGCGGAGAACGTAAAACCTAGCTTTACGAGTTCCCCGGTCTTTGATGGTACTAATATTTTGAAGAATAGAATTGCGGACTGCTTCAGCCAAAGCATAACCACTGTCGTAATAATATACTTCTAAGCCATTGACATCGGGACGGCCATCAACAGAATTAGCGTGAACACTGACAAACACAGTTGCATTGACTCGCTCGGCAATGTCCACTCGTCCTTGAAGTTCTACAAAAAAGTCAGAGTCCCGCGTTAGTAATGTTTGTACACCATTCTGCTCTAAGATGGCTGCTATTGTTTTACCAATAGGCAATACTACATCCTTTTCTAACAGTCCACCCAAACCAGGAGCGCCGGAGTCTTTACCACCATGTCCAGGGTCGATAACCACTAGTAATTTACCTCTAGGAACTGAGGAGCGTGGTTGTGGCCGAGGTGTGGGTTTGGGATTCTCGCCACTGGGATTTGGTAATTGACCGTAATTGGGTGGTGGTAAGGGAGGTACGCTGCTAGCACGAGAGCGTTGTAATTGTAAAGCTAAAAGTTCGTCATTGACTTGGTTAAGTTCGCCAATTTGTACTCCTGCTGCCGGTTGGACTAAGACGTTGACAGTATTAGCTTCTTGTGGTTGCAAACGTACCCGTAGAATGGGGCTATTAGCGTTAAATGCAGGGCCTGTAACTTTGGGAGCCAAGTTAGCGTTATTAATAATAATCCGGAATAAACCAGAGGTTCGATCCCAGCCTCCTGTGGCCGATAAGGTTTTGTCAGCTCTAATTAGTAATTGTGTACCATTTCCAGCCAATTCTACAGACTGGATAGTAGCTGGTGAACTGTTATCAAGTGATACAGGTGGGCGGGGAATATTACCTCCAGGCAATTGAGAAATCCCACGATTCGGTAGAACCACGAAACCGCCAACACTGCTGGTACTTGCTCGCCAGCCTGGGCTATTTTTATCAACCTGCAAAGTCATGCGTACTACAGGTGGTTTAGCTTGTAGTTGGCTAAATTGGATACGGCTAACACCGTAGCGATTAATTGATACATCCCCTGACTCTAAGTTTGGGGATAAAGAAGCGTTTGCAATGTCAATGTTAATAACTTGTTCGTCATCGCTGCGATTTACCCGAATTTGCGGATTACTACCACCATTGGTGCGAACGAAGAAGCCATCACCAGTTACTTGTAAGTTTTCAATTTGAGTGATTCCTGTTGTAGCACTGATCACAGGTTGCTTGTTACCTGGGATGACAGGGCTGGTTGTGACAACATTATATATATTTCTAGGGGAAAATACTGGTTTAGGCGTTGAGGGAACTGCTGTGGCTAGAACTCCTCTTTCTTGCTCTCCTGGAGCTGTTGACGAAGGTGATTTTTCTACTTCTGGTGTAGGTAGTTGTACTGTCCAGCGACTAGCAGTCGTACCAACAAATTTCACCTGTTTGGGGTCTAAAGTATAACCAGGTGTGATTTCTATGACAATGCGTGTTGTTTGTTTGTCAAACTGCCCAACACGAACAGAGCGAATTGCACCGCCAAGTTGCTGTGTAAGTTGCGGTTGTCCAAAGGTGGTTTCCGGTAAGTCAATTACTAAGCGCGTGGGGTTGAAAATCAATTGGGCTTTGGGTTGAACAGCCCCTACAGTGTTAATTTCCAGTCGGTTTTGGTTGGCATCAAAACGCCAAGATTCCAGTCTCGCAGCCAAAGCCGGCGACGATAGCATGAGGATAGTTCCAAAAGTACTGGGTAGTAACCAGTGTAATTTCACAGTCCTTTCTCCTGATTCATATTTATGGGAGTGGTCAATATTTCGATATGTTGGCAAATCCTCACACCGTCACCGCCTAGAGTTGAGCTTTGATGCATCTTTGGGTTTGGCACTGTTATTCAGACACAGCTAATGGCGTAAGATTCTAGCACGCCCCTCTGATTTTGCAATGTCTTTTGCGCGTAAAAATTCCTTATAGGATGAGTTAAGCTACCACAAAAAAGCGGGATAAATCCTATTATTCAACTTTAAATACTGCCGATTAATAAAATTAAAATCGGACATGGTGATTAAGTTGTATGAAAGCCGAACCCATTTTAGATGTATTTAATCATTGCTTAAACTACTTTGAGAATAGGAAAAAAAGTAATAAATGATTTTTGTCATTTGTACTGTACTACAAGTTTATAGTGTATTAACTTAACTTATCTGCGTCTGAGGTACTGGAGGATACCGCGAGCGATCGCCTCTGCCATTTGATTTTGATAAGCTGAGGTTCTTAGCTTAGCGATATCTTGTCTACCAGTCAAATAACCTGTTTCCACGAGAATCGAAGGCATAGAACTTTTTCTGAGAACATAAAATCTAGCTCGACGTACTCCTCGGTCTCTGACGCTCAGACTTTGAAGAATACTGTTATGGACAATGCGAGCTAAACTCAGACCACTGTCGTAATAATAAGTTTCCAAGCCACTGACATCAGGACGACCTGCACCTGCTGAATTAGCATGGATGCTCACAAATACATCAGCATTAACCCGCTCTGCCATACTAACTCGTCCCGGCAGACTCACAAAGTAATCAGAGTCCCGCGTCATCACCACTTGCACACCATTTTGCTGTAATATTTCTGCCACCCTTTTACCAATTGGCAAGATGATGTTCTTCTCTCGTATTCCCCCAATACCAACTGCTCCAGGATCTTTACCCCCGTGTCCAGGGTCAATTAACACTACTAATCTGCCTCTGGGTATTGGGCGTGTCGCTGGCTGAGGATTAGGATTGTTTGGATCTGGTAATGCATTTTGATTAGGTGGTGGCAGCGGAGGTAAAAGCAAACCAGGGCGTGTCACAACTCGCCGAGAACCTTGTAACTGTAAAGCTAAAACTTGGTCGCCGATTTGGTTAAGTTGCCCAAGTTGAACGCCTGCTGCTGGTTGCACCAAAATAATCACAGTGTTGGGTTCTTGTGGTTGCAAACGTACTCGCAGAACAGGGCTATTGGGTCTAAAAACAGGGCCGGTAACTCTGGGAGCTAAATTAGCGTTGTTAATAGTGATGCGGAACAAACCAGAAGCTCTATCCCAACCTCCTGTCGCAGATAAAGTTTGGTTGGCCCTAATCAGCAGTTGTGTACCATTATCTGATAATTCTACAGACTGGATAGTTGCTGGTGAGTTGCTCACTATTGGTCTACGGGGCAATAGAGAGGGTCTTGGTAAATTGTTTTCTGAGCCGTTGGCATCATTATTTCTGGGTAATCTGACAATTCGACTAGGCAAAACCACTAGACCACCAGCGCTACTTTTAGTTGCTCGCCAGTCTGGGCTATTTTTGTCTACTCGCAGCGTCAGTCGGACAGCAGGTAATCGAGTTTGCAGCTGGGTAAATTCAATACTGCTAACACCATGCTTATCAACTGGTAAACTATCTTGCTGCGCTAGACGTGATGATAAAGTGGCTCCAGAAATATCCATGAAGATAGTAGCGCGATCGCGGCTACGATTTACCAGAATTTGAGGATTACCACCACTGGTACGGATGAAAAAGCCATCGCCTGTAACTTGTAAATTTTCAATTTGAGTACCCCCTTGTACCGCTTGTGGGGGATTTGGTCTGGAGACATCAGGCTTGGGCTGAGAGTCACTAGGTATTACGCTGTAGGCATTTCTAGGAGAAGACGCTACTTTATCAGCTTGTGGTGTTGGTATTTGTACTGTCCACCGACTGCCAGTTGTGCCAACGAATTTCACTTGCTTGGGGTCTAGAGTGTAACCTGGAGCAATTTCTATGACAATGCGCGTCGTTTGCTTGTCGAACTGCCCAACACGAACAGAGCGAATTGCACCGCCAAGTTGCTGCGTAAGTTGCGGTTGCCCAAATATAGTTTCTGGTAAATCAATTACTAAACGCGTGGGGTTGAAAATTAATTGAGCTTTGGGTTGAACAGCCCCCACAGTGTTAATTTCCAGTCGGTTTTGGTTGGCATCAAAACGCCAAGATTCCAGTCTCGCCCCCAAAGTCGGTGACGATAGCATGAGGATAGTTCCAAAAGTACCAGGTATTAACCAGTGTAGTTTCACAGTTTTTTCTCCTGATTCACATTCATGGGAGCAGTCAAGATCTCAATATATTGGCAAGTTGTCACACCGTCCCCACCTCAACTTGAGCTTTAATGCCCTTTTTGAGTTTTGTACTGAGTATAAAGACAAATTTGGTAGCGTCAGTTCTAATGCGCTCCTCTGATTTTGCCATGCTATTGGCATATCCAAATTCGACTTGCAAAGCATCAGATGACATAGTTCAACAAATAACTAGAATTGATACTACCTAAACAATCCCAGTTAGGAACATTTGACTGCATTAGGATTGATGTTGCCCTGTTAAATTGTTGCAATTGATGCACTAAGTAAATAATTCCCAAGCAGGTCAGCTGAATCTAGCAAGATTTATGATTTATGGAAGTTGCTCCTTAATTACTTGAAAGATATTTAAATTAAAACTGAGGAGTAGGGGGAGACTGAAAATCAATAACATTCCAAATGCTAGTTAAAAATTTGCAACTAACTAAAATTTACAATCAAAGGGGACGGAGATTCGAGTAGATAAGTTTCCATCAAGATATGTGCGACAAGGGGAATGGGGAATTGGGAACTTGTACTGAGCGAAGTTGAAGTATGGGGAATTATTATTTTTCTTTACCTGCTCCCCCTGCTTCCCTGCTTTCTGGCTTTGGTTCTGGAAATACCAATCGTAACAAGGGAGGAGCTAAAAAGGTTGTCAAAATGTCCATCATGATAATTGCTGCTCCCAATGATTTTGAGAGAACGCCACTGGCGGCACCAACACCAGCAAACACTAACCCAACTTCACCTCTGGGAATCATACCGACACCGATCGCTAAACGGTTGATTTGCGATTGACCAAATACCGTTAAGCCTGTGATTACTTTACCAAAGATGGCTACTGCAATCAGGAAAGTTGGCATAATTAAACCCTCACGATTGCTGGGAATCCTGGGTTTAATTTACATTGGGATTGCCAGTCAGCACCAAGAAAACTTTATGATTTTGGTTACAGAAATCCGCAATATTCGGATTTTCATCTATGTTTAACCTGTTTTTACTGCTTAATATTACTTTGCTTATTGCTTTTGTGATTGGGCTAATTAACCCAAAACTGGTACTTCGCGGTAACAAACGCACTCGGCGCCAAAGCTCCAAGGTATACTTTTTTGCCTTTGTGCTTTCTTTTGTTGGAATGCTGAGCTTTGTTCCAAAATCTAAACCAATGAGGGTAGTTACACCAACAACAAAGACGAATGACTTCACAATGTGCGAGAATTTTGCTACCCAAAAGGAAGCTCAAGCAGCATTGTCATCTAATCCGCAACTAGATAAAGACGGCAATGGAACAGCTTGCGATTCGTTTTCTTTTGGCGGCAAAGAGCGTGTTGATTCCTCTAAAAGTCGAAGTTCACGTTCTCACAAGCGACGACGACGTAGAAGAAGAAGATAACAAAGCAAACCCAAGAGTGCGTGCTTCAAAAATATAAATAATCTACGGGTTTGGTCTTTAGCAGCCAAAATATGCTATTGCCAAATCTCCCAAAAAGTTAATGTAATTTTTTTAGTTTCCAAAAACGTAACCATTCCAGCCTTTAATGATGGTGGTGGCAAAGTAAGAATATAACAAATCGTATCTAGCGATCGCATTTAACTTGTGAAAAACTTGTGATAGCTATTGAGACTGCTAAATACGCTCTGTTAAAAGCATCTGTAAATAATTTTGAGAGGAGTGCAAATCTTATGAATAGAGCCGCTTTATCCGGTTCTTCGTTTCCCGCTGCCAAAATGTGTAAAATACTGCCCTTAGCTTTACTTTTATGTAATATTTTTATCATACCTGCATCCGCCCAAGAAAAAGAGAAACTGTGGCGCACCCTTACCGTCAGTGGCCGGGGAGTGGAAACAATTCCCACAACTCTGTCGCAAGTGAGTTTAGGAGTGGAAGTTCAGGGTAAAACAGCACAGGAAGTACAACAAGAAGCCGCGCGTAGATCATCAGCCGTAGTTGCTTTCCTGAAAAGCCAAAATGTGGAAAAATTGCAAACTACTGGTATCCAACTGAATCCTGTTTACAGTTATACCAATAATGTACAGCGGATTACGGGTTATGCTGCAAGTAATACTGTCAGCTTCCGTGTTGCTACTGAGAAAGCTGGCACATTGTTAGATCAAGCAGTGAAAGCAGGTGCATCCCAAATCAACGGTATTAGTTTCATTGCTAGTGATGAAGCGATCGCCATCGCTCAAAAACAGGCATTAAAAGAAGCGACTCAAGACGCCCAGCAGCAAGCTAATGCCGTTTTTAGTGCCTTGGGTCTCAATTCTAAAGAGGTAGTAAGTATTCAAATTAACAATGCTAGTCTACCTCCAGCACCCGTACAACTTCGTGCTGAAGCTGCCAAACTCAGCAGTGCTGATGTCTCTACCCCGATAGTTGGTGGCGAACAGCAAGTAGAAGCATCAGTGACATTGCAAATTAGTTACTAAGTATCCTTAGTCCTTTGTCCTTGGTTTTTAACCCTAACAAATAACCAAGGACAAATGACCAATAACTAGATTAAAAATGCTCTGAAGACATATCTGCACCACCTTCTCCATCACGCTTGGAACCTAAAAGTTCTAGTTGGTCTACTCTAATGATGGGTGTGGAACGGGTTGCTCCTGTTTGGCGATCGCTCCATGTGTCAAACTTTAAGGAACCTTTGATGCCAATTAAACTACCCTTGCGGACATAATTCCCCGCCACTTCCGCTGTCTTGTCCCAAAGTTCTAAAGTGAACCAGTCAGGTTCATCACTATTGCGCGATCGACGCTTGACTGCTAGTGTCAATCGACACTTAACACTGCCAGACTCAAAATACTTAATATCCGGATCGCTGCCTGCACGACCAACGAGGGTGACAACATTAATACTCATGGATGTTACCTTTCAGTACAGGTGTACTTATTAATTGAGATTTTCATCATAACCAATTGTGAGCCAGTCAGGCTAATGGGGAAGGGGGAATTGGGAATTGTAATTATCTTTCTCCCCCAGCTTTTTTCTCCCTCATCTCCCAGTTGGTGAGCGGAGTCGAACCACATCCCCCTACTCCCCACTCCCCACTCCCTTCTTTGATGTTGACGATATTCCCCTTGTGCTTGTACAACTAGAGCGGATAGGATTGTAATCTTTATGAGATCAACACTTACCTACTGATGGCAATTAACAAGTAATGAGTTAAGGGTAAGTATCAAAAATGAGTAAAACAGTTAACAAACAATATAATTAAGATTAAAAATGATACAAACTAGTAGGGGAAACCTCAAAAAGTATACGGATATACTTATACCGTTTGAGAAATTTAAAAAGTAGAGACCTCAGATATAGTAAATAATGCTGAAAATCATATATAGTCTGGGTGACTAGACTCAGGATAAAAAACGTAATAAAATCCAGCACGATTCACTCTTACCGTTGTAGTAAAAAGTAGCGCAAATAGGGGGCGCAGAGACGCGTGGGTCTTTTCAGGAACTTTCTTCGCACATCATGGGATATGGGTATCGACCTCGGTACTGCAAATACCCTCGTTTATGTATCTGGTAAAGGCATCGTACTCCAAGAGCCTTCAGTAGTTGCTATTGATCAAAATGAAAAAGTAGCACTGGCAGTAGGAGAAGAAGCCAAAAAAATGCTCGGCCGGACGCCTGGAAATGTAATTGCTCTGCGTCCCTTGCGCGATGGTGTAATCGCTGACTTTGATACAGCTGAACTGATGCTAAAAAGCTTTATTCAGCGTGTAAATGAAGGGCGATCGCTAATCTTACCCCGAATCGTGATTGGGATTCCCAGTGGCGTTACAGGGGTAGAAAGGCGAGCTGTCATGGATGCAGCTGCTCAAGCTGGGGCTAGAGAAGTTTATTTAATCGATGAACCTGTAGCTGCGGCAATTGGTGCAGGACTCCCGGTTGCCGAACCAACTGGCAACATGATTATCGATATTGGTGGCGGGACAACAGAAGTAGCAGTGCTGAGTCTCCAAGGCACGGTGCTGAGTGAATCAGTACGCATCGCCGGCGATGAACTGACTGAAGCAATCATTCAGTACTTAAAAAAAGTTCATAATTTAGTGATTGGGGAACGTACTGCCGAAGATATCAAAATTCGTATTGGCTCAGCCTATCCCACCAACGATGATGCTGACGCCATGATGGAAGTCCGAGGTTTACATTTGCTTTCCGGTTTACCACGAACTGTAACAATTAAAGGCCCAGAAATCCGTGAAAGTATGCTAGAACCATTATCGGTAATTATAGAAGCTGTGAAGCGGACATTAGAACGCACACCCCCGGAACTAGCAGCAGACATTATTGACAGAGGTATTATGCTCGCTGGTGGTGGTGCTTTGCTTAAAGGTATAGATACTCTCATTAGCCACGAGACAGGAATCATAACACACATTGCAGCCGATCCTCTAAGCTGTGTTGTCCTGGGAACAGGTCGTGTGTTAGAAAACTTTAAACAGCTAGAGCGGGTTTTCAGTGGGCGCTCCCGCAATATGTAGCAAAAAATATTAGATATTAAGTTCTATTTGGGTTCTATTTGGGTTCTATATAAAAAGAATTCAAATAGAACTCAATTTATAAGTATATTACTAGAATCATAAGGTATGTATGGTTACAGTACGGCGTTGGTGGAATCGTAAAGGATTACAAATCGGGCTACTGGCTTTATTAGTTGGTAGTGCCTGGATACTGCGTCAAACTCAAGGCGGACTGCTGCTTGAAATGTACCAAACTATTTATCAAGGTATTACTCGTCCCTTGCAGATGTTGCAGCCAGGGCCAACTTCAGAAGAACGTCTCAAGAATGCCCAAGTAATGGAGTTAGAAACGCGCATAGCAGACCTGGAAAGTCAAAATCAAAAGCTGCAAGATTTACTAGGGTATGTCGAAAAAGAGCCGTTGTCAGCGCGCCCAATACCAGCGCGGGTGATGGGACGCAGTGCAGACCATTGGTGGCAACAAGTTACCCTCAATCGTGGTGCAAATGCTGGAATTCAGGAGGGTTTCATCGTCAAGGCAGATGGTGGATTAATCGGTCTGGTGGAGAGTGTAACTGCCAACACTAGCCGCGTATTATTAATTAGTGACCTTAAGAGTCAAGTAGGTGTAACAATTAGCCGCACAGGAGCTAAAGGCGTTTTACGGGGAGATTCTTCCGCAGAAGCAGTCTTAGAATTTTATGAAAAAGTTCCAAATGTGAAAGTGGGAGATTTAATTTCTACATCTACCTACAGTCAGAAATTTCCCTCTGGTTTAGCGGTAGGACGTATAAAGTCCTTAGATTTGAAGAAACTTCCAGCATCAGTAGCCAAAGTAGAGCTTTTTCCCCCAATTCGTTCTCTAGATTGGGTAGCTGTCTATCCCAAGCTAGAAAACCAAGAACCGCAAAAGTCTAACTAAATTCTTTGAGAAAAGTTATCAGAAAATGAAGATTCCTGCATTTGGTAGCAGCAGACAGAAAAAGCCAAAATCGTCTCGCAGAAGATCAAGAATTCAGATTCAATCTATTGCACATTTGCATCCCCGTATTCGTAAATTGCTGGATTGGATGGTGACGGTTGGGTCTGTAGTGTTATGTTTGCTGTTATTGCCAACTCGCCTACCGGGTATGGAATTATTGGGAATTGGGCCTAACTGGCTGTTAATTTGGGTAGTAGCTTGGAGTGTTAAACGGTCTGTCTTTACCGGAGTTATGGCAGGTATAATTTTAGGGTTACTTCAAGATGCGATGACAGCGCCTCATCCTACTCATGCTTTAAGTCTTGGTATAGCTGGATTGCTCACTGGTCTCATCCAAAAACAGCGTTTTATTGAAGAAGATTTTATTTCTATCGCTTTAATTGTTTTTGTGATGGCAGTTTTAACAGAGACTATTTTTGGATTGCAATTGACCTTGATCGGCGATCGCAAAATAGCAGATATCTGGACATATTATCAACGTGTGGCTCTTGCTTCGGCTATTTTGAGTAGTCTGTGGGCCCCTGTTGTTTATTATCCGCTCAATCGGTGGTGGCAAAAGTTAAAGTTGGCCCAGCATTCTTAAAAAAATTCGTAATAAGTTATTTCAACAATCACCAAATTTGGATGCTTGGTTGGCAGCACTTAAAGCTTAAAAATGCTCGTAATACTCCAAGGGAGTCGCTACGCGTTTACGCAGTATAGCGAAGCTATCGCGCTTTCATCTGCAACCTGTCCCTTACTCGCTACTGCTTGGGTTTATTGGCAGTAACTACAGAAGGAATTGAGGCAAAAATTGATTATTGACAAGATAAACCTGACCTTTCTGAACGGCTTTGAGCGTTTTCCACAGTGGTCTTTGTTTTAAGCGTTCAAAAGTTGTTTTTCCTTCTTGAAAAATTAAAATTCCCAACTAATCGAGCCAGTGATTGTCAAAGGCTCACCTCGGTAGATGTAGTTTCTGCTAGTGCTAGCTCTGACATAATCTATATCAAATAAATTGCGGATATTAATCCCTGCCCTAAAACCATCTCTACGATAGTAAAGCGACCCATCAGTCCGCAGGTAATCGTCTAGCTCAAATGAGTTATCTAAATCACCTTGTCGATTGCCCACATAAAACAGCCCTAAACCAAAGCCTAAACCTTTCAAATCCCCTTTCTGGATTTCATAGGTTGTCCAAAGACTTGCCTGATTTTGTGGCGCACCGGGTAGTTGGTTACCCACAGGAGTCACCTCATCTTTCGTCACAATTGCATCTGTGTAAGCATAGGATGCCGTCACTTTCCAGCCGGGTAAAAGCTCACCTGCAACATCTAATTCAATACCTCGACTCCGTTGCTCTCCGGTTTGGATGGAAAATAGAGGATTATTGGGATCTGTTGTGGTGACATTGGTTTTGGTAATTTGATAAACAGCTAATGTTGTTGAAAGTTTCTTGTCTAGAAAGTCTGCTTTTACACCCACTTCGTATTGAGTTCCCTCGGTGGGTTCAAACGCTCTCCCATCTGGGTTAAATCCTGAAGTTGGGAAGAATGAAGTGGCATAGCTGGCATACAAAGAAACCGCGTCACTGGGCTGATATACCAAGCCAATCCGAGGGCTAAAGGCTCCATCATATTGGATTGGTTGGTCGATTCCATCTTCAAAGGTTTCATTTTCAGAGGAAACCCAATTGTAGCGCCCACCGATCAGGAGCTTTAGGTTGTCACTAAAAGCAATTTGGTCTTGTAGGTAAATTCCATAGTTTGAGTTGATATTGCTGAAACCAGTTAGCAATACACTGACATTGGATATGGAAGCATCATAGTTGGGATTCCGAATATCGAAAGGTGGTAAATCGCCAGTAAGCAGTTCACCTACTTGGTATACAGACCGATAGTAATCGGCACCAATTAACAATTGATGTTCAATACTACCCGTTTTAAACTTGCCCAACACGTCGATTTGGGCAGCATAGCTATCATTCGCATTTGTACCATCAAGAAAAAGAGTAAAAGGAAAAGGTGCAGATTGATCGATCACGTCACTGAAAGGAGGTACAACATCTGTCTGTTTGCCGGTTGATCCCGTTCCAGCAAAGGTGTTGCGAATTTGCCAGTTATCATTGAACTCATGCTTGAGGCTATAACCATATCTCTGAGTGGTTTTCTCAAACAAGGCGATATCAGGATAACCGATGAATAGGTTGCGGGGAGTTAGACTGCCATCTGCTAGAAGTAGAGCAAACGACTCAGGTGGGTTGGAAGTAACACGAGTGTATTCATAGTAGAGGTTTAAGCTTGTGCGATCGCCTAAGTTCCAAGTAATTGAGGGTGCGATCGTTGTTTGTTCCGAGTTGACAAAGTCTTGAAAACTGTCTGCCCCTCGATAGCTGGCGATGAATCGGTAAAGCAGGTTTTTATCTCCAGTCAATGGTCCAGAGACATCGATACCGGGCTGGTAAACTCCATAGTTCCCTGCTTCAAACTCTAGTCTGTAATAAGGTTCGGTTAGAGGTTGCCGAGTCACTATATTAATTACACCACCAGGTTCCAACGCACCGAATAGAACCGAAGCCGGGCCTTTGAGGACTTCCACTTGTTCGATTGTACCGATAGATGACACACTATAGTAGTCAACATCGCGAGTACCGTTTCGCAAAGTTGCAGCACTACCTACAAATCCCTGCTCAAATCCTCTAATAATTCTATTGCCAGTTTGTCCGTTGTTATTTCCACCATCGAGAACTCCACTAACGGTTTCCACTGCCTGGGTAATATTTGTGGTTTTGCGGTCTTCTAGCACCTGTCGCGGCACCACCTGAATCGACTGTGGAATATCCCGAATCGGCGTATCCGTCCGCGTTGCTGTACTCGCATTCGGCACATTATACCCATCCTGCTCACCTGTCACCACCAACTCAATCGGGTCATCCGGCTTCTCTTGGGGTTTCTCGGTTACTGGCTTTTCCTCTACTGGGGTTGTGTCTGGTGGTTTCGTTGCAGTTTCTGTCGATGCTACTGCAAAAATCAACCCGGCGTTATCGTCAAATAACTCAACTACAGGTAAGGCTTTCTCACCAATTACCGTCACCCTGACAGTATTCGCATCAATATTTATAACTGTAATGGACGTAATTCCCGCAAGAGGTTTTTCCGATTTAAAGGTGAAAGCGTCCCCATTGGCTAATCGCAACTGCCCACCAGTTATGTCTGCGATAAAATTATTCCCCGTACTGCGATTGGCAACTTGCAGTTTATCCCCTGCGATTGTCTCTAAAATCACCTCCACACCATTCTCGGTGAGACTTGCCTTTACTCCCGTAATTGTGACAACTGAACCTGCTTGAGTAGGAGGGTTGTCTGGTGTTGGCGACTGTACCAGCATTTGAGCGCTAGTCGCGGGAAGTTTGATCTCACTCAATTGGGAAATATTTTTACTTGCTGTATCCGCTTTTGTCTTTGCAACCTTCCGATCTATTTGATCGCTATTTTCTTGTGCCTGTACTGGTTGGGCTACTAGCACCAATAAAGCACCTATCAAAGATAAGCACCGTAGCTGACTCAACATTGCTCACACCACACTGAGAAACACTCTCAGGTACTCTACAACTTTGTTCAGTCCAGATGAATAGAGTTTTGATCGCTAGACGGAATTTTTTTGATCCCTAGACGGAATTTTTTCGTTGCTTTTTGTATTCTTTGGGGTTTAGTCCAAATTTATCTCGGAATGCAGCCGCAAAATAACCTCGATTAGCAAATCCCACCAACCGCGAAACTTCCGTCGTATTTATATCTTCCGTTTCCAGTAATTGGCGAGCTTGTTCTAAGCGATAATCATGCAAGTAGCTAAATACTGTCTTACCAAACACTTGACGAAATTCGCGCTTGAGGGTGCATTCGTTTAGTCCTGCTTGCCTTGCCAACTCGCCCAGTGAAAGCGGATGAGCTAAATTCTGTAATAAAATTTCTCTAGCGTGATAGATGCGATCGCGTCGCTCTGGCTCTAGATTAATAGCCTGTATTCGCCCTTTGTAAATTTCTGTCTCTTGCTCTAGTACCAATGCCACTACTTCCAGTACTTTTCCTTGCAAACACATCCGTTTAGTAATACCCTGATAGGGACAGCGTAAAATTTGCCACAACATACGTTCCATCATAGGCGTTATACTTGCACAGCGCGTGTAGTGTTCTTGATCGGGTTGACGAATCAAATGCGAAAATTGTGCAGGAAGTTGTCCTTGGAAGTTGCCAATGAAAGAATGTAGCACCTGTGGTTGTATAGAGATTGTTATTTCCAAAATGTAATGGCTGTCAACACTATCTATGATGTCTTTGGGGGCTATGCCGCTACCATAAAGGGCGTACTGATTGTCACCGACCTCAGTATACTTATCCTTGTGTTGTCCACAGAGATGGAAGTGAAAATCTAGCCAACTTTCCCGTTCTGGACGAGTAATAAGTAGGCGATTGTGCCATCGAAAATTATCAATCCACAGTTCCAATCCTTCCCTGAGTATGATTGTTCTTGAATAGCCATCTCCCAGAAGCATAGGCGTTGGATGGACCATATCTAGCTCATCATCGGGATCTAATTGATAGCACTGTTCAACCGTTTCATCATGTAAATCATCGAAGCCTTCCAGTGGGATGGTGATTTTCAAGTCGCTTCACTCCAATTCAAAATTCATGCATTCAAAAGATTAGTGAGGGCTTGAAACACCCATTTATCTAAGACCGCCAAATCGTTTGTAAAAAAAATAATTGAGAAATTATATCATTATTTCCGAAGCTGTTATCAAGAAAATGCTGTTGACGAAATATTGCTTAACATTTCCAACTAGGGGAGATGTCAATAGGATTTACGAGAAGCGATCGCGCTCAGTTATTGAAATCTATGTCTTGGCTGTGTAGCGATAGCCAACTACAACGCTGCTAAAATAAATCCAGAAATACTTGATGCCCTATCGATTCTATGACCATAGCTCAAGATAAGATATCTCAACAAGGCATCTGTGAAGATGTTACCTTTCCCCCTGGTGATTTATATAGCGACGAGCCTCCCTTGGAAACCGAACTGCATCTGAGACAAATAATCCTACTTTTAACCTGTCTAGAATGGCTATGGCGAGATCGAAATGATTTCTATGCAGCTGGAAACCTGACAATATACTATAGTCCAAATCAACTCAAATCAGAAGATTTCCGAGGCCCAGACTTTTTTGTAGTCTTAGGATGCGATCGCAAAACCCGTAAAAGTTGGGTAGTTTGGGAAGAAAATGGTAAATATCCGAATTTAATTATAGAAATTCTGTCAGACTCAACAGCGAAGACAGACAAAGGTTTAAAAAAAGAAATTTATCAAGATACTTTTCGCACTTTAGATTATTTTTGGTTCGACCCATACACACAAGAATTTGCGGGATTTCATTTAGTAGATGGAGAATATCAACCTCTGCAACCAAATGCACAAGAATATTTGTGGAGTCAACAGTTAGGGTTATATTTGGGAGTTTATCAGGGTTTATTGCGGTTTTTTACACCAGATGGGCAACTAGTACCAACACCTGAAGAAACGGCACAACAAGCACAACAAAGATTAGAACAGGCACAACAAACAGCACAACAGACACAACAAAGATTAGAACAGGCAGAACAAACGGCACAACAAGAAGCTGAAAAGGCACAACGTTTAGCAGCAAAATTGCGGGAGTTAAATATCGACCCAGATACAATTTAGACTACTGCGATCGCTCTATGTATAGCAGGGAACAAAATTTATACCAATTTCTAACTATTACTTTAAGAGCGATCGCCTAAACAGGATCGAAAAATTGAGGCAGCACCATATTTGGTCTAAAGAAAAAAATGAGCGATCGCTCTAAATGTCAGCAAGCGATCGCGCTCAGTTATTGAAATCTATGTCTTGGCTGTGTAGCGATAGCCAACTACAACGCTGCTAAAATAAATCCAGAAATACTTGATGCCCTATCGATTCTATGACCATAGCTCAAGATAAGATATCTCAACAAGGCATCTGTGAAGATGTTACCTTTCCCCCTGGTGATTTATATAGCGACGAGCCTCCCTTGGAAACCGAACTGCATCTGAGACAAATAATCCTACTTTTAACCTGTCTAGAATGGCTATGGCGAGATCGAAATGATTTCTATGCAGCTGGAAACCTGACAATATACTATAGTCCAAATCAACTCAAATCAGAAGATTTCCGAGGCCCAGACTTTTTTGTAGTCTTAGGATGCGATCGCAAAACCCGTAAAAGTTGGGTAGTTTGGGAAGAAAATGGTAAATATCCGAATTTAATTATAGAAATTCTGTCAGACTCAACAGCGAAGACAGACAAAGGTTTAAAAAAAGAAATTTATCAAGATACTTTTCGCACTTTAGATTATTTTTGGTTCGACCCATACACACAAGAATTTGCGGGATTTCATTTAGTAGATGGAGAATATCAACCTCTGCAACCAAATGCACAAGAATATTTGTGGAGTCAACAGTTAGGGTTATATTTGGGAATTTATCAGGGACTATTGCGGTTTTTTACACCAGATGGGCAACTAGTACCAACACCTGAAGAAACAGCACAACAGACACAACAAAGATTAGAACAGGCACAACAAACGGCACAACAAGAAGCTGAAAAGGCACAACGTTTAGCAGCAAAACTGCGGGAGTTAAATATCGACCCAGATACAATTTAGACTACTGCGATCGCTCTATGTTTAGTAGGGAACAGAATTTATACCAATTTCTAACTATTACTTTAAGAGCGATCGCCTAAACAGTATCGAAAGAGCCAATGACTAACAAAGCGAGCAAGTTAAAACTCCCAACTGATAGAGCCAGTGATTGTAAAAGGCGCACCTCTGCGGATATAAAGTGGGCTATTTGAGTAGCTAGCATAGTCTGTATCAAATAAGTTACGAATATTCAGTGCGGCTCTAAACCCATCTCGACGATAGTAAAGTGCCGCATCAGTACGTAAGTAATCATCCAATTCAAACGAGTTAGCCAGATCACCTTGACGCTCACCTATGTAAAACAGTCCCAAGCCAAATCCTAAACCTTTGAGATCGCCCTGTTGAATTTCATAGGTTGTCCACAGGCTGGCTTGATTGTAGGGCACATTAAAGAGTCGATTGCCAACCGCAAAGGTTTTATCTTTGGTGATTTCTGCATCCGTGTAAGCATAGGAGGCAATCACCCGCCATCCTGGTAAAATCTCACCAGCAACATCTAGCTCAATCCCTTGACTCTGTTGCTCCCCAGTTTGGATAGAAAGGAATGGGTTATTGGGATCGGCTGTAACCACGTTTGTTTTGGTAATTTGATAGGCGGCTAAGGTGGCTGAAAGCCTTCTGTCTAGCAAGTCTGTTTTAATCCCAACTTCATACTGAGTCCCTCTCGTTGGCTCAAATATTTGATCTGGGGTAAATGATGTGGTCTGGACAAAGGAGCGACTATAGCTGGCATAGAGAGAAACGGTATCGCTGGGCTGATACACTAGCCCAATGCGTGGGCTGAAAGCACCATCAGTTACCACTGGCTCATCAGTGTTATTAAAGAGAGTTTCAGATTCATTAGATACCAAATCATAGCGACCGCCAATGAGTAGTTTCCATTGATTGCTAAACTCAATCTGATCTTGAAGGTAAACGCCATAAGAGCGAGTTTGCGACTCGGACACAAAATCTTGGACTAAATCGCTGGGTCTTGTGACATTGTAGATTGGGTTCAGCAAATCTAGACGAGGTAGGGGTTCTTGACTGGTGAAAGAGCTAAAGCTCCCAGATTTATCCTCAACATCAAAGCCTACTACAAGTTGGTGTTTGATCGAACCTGTATTAAACTTTCCCACCAAGTCTATCTGTCCAAAATAAATGTTAGTTGAATAGAAACGATCAAGATAGAGGTAATCTATAAAGCGATCGTCCACGATCGCAATAGGGACAGCAAATCTCTGATTGGGAACTTGAAAGTTGTTGATGTAAAGGGCGCTGCGAACCTGCAAGTTGTCGTTAAAGTTATGCTTTAGCTCGAAGCCATACTGTTGACTTTGCCTGTTGTCAAAGGTCAAATCTGGATTACCCCAAACATTAACGCCTCTAGGTAGAAGACTACCATCACTAAGTACAGCAGTGTGGAGACCACCATAAAGATCTCCTCTGTATCTACTGTATTCATAGAATAAATCCAGGCTGGTGCGATCGCCCAAATTCAAGCTAATCGAAGGTGCAATGAATGTATTGTTCTTGCCACCACCGTTAAAATAACCATCAAACGTGTTGTAGGCGGCAATAAACCGATAGAGAATATTTTTGTCAGTAGTCAATGAACCGGATAGATCAATACTGGGCTGATAAAATCCACGATTACCTGCTTCAAAACCAAGCTTATAATAAGGCTCTCTCAGCGGCTTTTTGGTGATCGTATTGATAACTCCACCGGGTTCTAGCGCACCAAACAAGACAGAGCCGGGTCCCTTGAGTAACTGTAATTTCAGTGATTCCCGCAACTGGTTTTTCAGAACGAAATGTAAAAGCCTCGCCCGAAGGTAAGCGCAATTGTCCGCCAGATACATCGGCAATAAAATTATTACCAGTACTGCGATTTGTCACTTGCAGTTGAGGCCCAAGCGGGGTTTCTAAAATCACCTCCACACCTTTATCTGTGGGATTGGCTTTAACTCCGGTGATTGGTACAACTTGATTTGTCGGTATTGGCGACTGTACTAGCATTTGGGCGCTAGTGCTAGGACGCTCTATCTGATCGAGTCTAGGAATCTCTCTAATTGACCGGGAATTACGTATTACCGATGCCACAGATTTATTTTGTATCTCTTGCTTAGGTACTTCTTTTGCAGCTGCACTGACTGCACCCCAAAGCCAAACGGAAGTTGTCAGTAAGAAAATCTTTACCAACTGTTTTTGTTTCACTTAATTACCCCACACCAGACTCAAACAAGAATTCTTATCAACAAACACTATCAGTAATCTAGTGCCATAAGAAAGCTGTTTTGGTCGCTAGCTGTAGTTTTTTTGGTCACTAGCGGGATTTTTTGCGTTGCATCAAGTACTGTTTTGGGTTGACACCAAATTTTTTCCTAAAAGCGGCGGCAAAGTAACTGCGGCTGGCAAAGCCGATTTTTTGGGCAACTTCACTCACTTTCATTTCCCCTGTTTCCAGCAATTGATACGCCTGTTCTAAGCGGTAATCGTGGAGATAAGCAAACAAGGGCTTGCCGAATACCTGTAAAAACCCGCACTTGAGGGCATACTCATTGAGTTTGACCAAGCGTGCTAGTTCTGCGGTAGAAGGTGGATTATCTATTTGTTGCAATAACAAGTCTCTGGCATGGAGAATCTGCTCTAATGTTCCCGGCTTTAGCGGCTTGTGTGTCTGGCTTCCCATCTGAATTTCTGCTTCTTCCTTCAGCAGTAGTGCTAATAGTTCCAGCACTTTGCTTTCCAAGTACATGCGCTTAATCATGCCCTGGTAGGGACAATTTAAAATATCTCGCACATTGTATTGCATCATCGGAGTCATGAGATTGGAGCGAAAGTGGAGGGGTTGGTCTGGCTGACGCACTAAATGTCGCAATGCTTGTGGTAATTCCCCGGTGGAATTGCTGATGAAGGACTGCAACAATTCTGGTTGAAAATGCACACCCACAAACAGTTGCCGTCCTTGTGAAAAATTATCTTCTCCTCTAACACCTATACCACTGCCACAAAAACCATACTGTCCGGCTGCTGTCTCATTAACTCCCCAAACAGAGTTTTCCCACCACTGTCCTGAAAGCATCAACCAAAACTCTAGGGGATGAGGATGGTCAATGCGTTGTTTTATCAGGTTGTCATGGCGCTGATAGCTTTCAATCTCTAACACCAAGTTTTGTCGCAGTTCCACTCGTCGAAGATACCCTTCCCCCAATACCTGGGGACACTTGTAGGTAACATCTAACTCATCATCGGAGTCACTGTTTTGTGGAGTTTCGTTAGCTTCTGCAAAAATTTCTTGGTAAGTTTGTGCTGAAATAGCGATGGTCATGACTAATCGAACTAGAACTTATTGAAATTAATTATCACTATTCTCTTAACCCTGCACAAGCTAAATTACCCCTCATCTGGAGGTGTCAAATTTCCTACCAGTTTGCGTACCCCACGTTGAAAAAATTGGTATTCTAAAAACGGTTACGATAGGCAGTCTTGCAGTCGGAGGATTGCAACCCATCAATCAAAACGTAGGGTGTTAAAAACTACACCTGCTAGCTCCTAATCCCCAGTTTCCAGTCCCAAATCTACAAAGGGTGCAGTTAACGTTAAAGTTGAACTATCCAAATTCAAGGCTGATTTAGTTCGCAGCCAACAATAGTGCTGAGACATTGCTGTTTAATAATTACAATCAAAGCGTGACTCTCTTGTCAAGAGGCTGCGTCAATGCGTGCAAAATTATAGCATGGCCCAAAATTTATGGATAATTCTCCAATGGTCACTCCAGCAGATGCATCCCTACTCAATTACACTCAAATGCGATCGCCACTGGGATCAGATTCACCAGTCAAGACAATAGTAGGAAGTGATTTTGACGCCCGCATGATGCAGCGGTGTTTGGAACTTGCCCGTCGTGCTTTAGGACGCACCTCACCAAATCCCCTAGTAGGTGCAGTAATTGTCAAAGATGGAGAAATTATTGGTGAAGGGTTTCATCCGCGGGCAGGCGAACCTCATGCAGAAGTTTTTGCTTTGAGGGCAGCAGGTGATGTTGCTGATGGTGCAACTATATATGTTAATCTCGAACCTTGCAATCACTATGGACGTACCCCCCCCTGTTCACAAGGTTTAATTACCGCTGGGGTTGCCAAGGTTGTAGTGGGTATGGTTGACCCCAATCCTTTGGTAGCAGGGGGTGGTATTGCGCGTCTGCGTGCAGCTGGCATAGAAGTAGTGGTCGGAGTAGAAGAAGCAGCCTGCCATCAGCTAAATGAGGCTTTTGTACATCGCATTCTCTACAAACGACCTTTAGGTATTTTGAAATACGCTATGACTTTAGATGGCAAAATTGCTACCACCTCTGGTCATAGCGCTTGGGTAACAAACCCTGCCGCCCGTGGCGAAGTACATCAACTCCGGGCTGCTTGCGATGCCATAATCGTTGGCGGGAATACAGTACGACAAGACAATCCTTATTTAACCAGTCATTTAGAAGGGGCACATAATCCTTTGCGCGTGGTAATGAGTCGCCAGCTCAACTTACCAGAAAATGCCCGTCTGTGGCAAACTGCGGATGCTCCTACGCTGGTATTAACAGAATTAGGAAGTTCACGTGAGTTTCAAGAACTTTTACGTCGTCGGGGCGTGGAAGTAGTAGAATTTACATCTCTGACACCAGAACAAGCAATGACGTACTTGTATGAGCGGGGTTTTTGTAGCGTGTTGTGGGAGTGTGGTGGTACTTTAGCAGCAAGTGCGATCGCTCAAGGAGCAGTGCAAAAAGTCTTGGCTTTTATTGCCCCAAAAATTATTGGTGGCGACAACGCCCCCACACCAGTAGGGGATTTAGGTTTTACTTCCATGACTCAGGCACTGCCCCTAGAACGTGTCCGTTGGCGTGTAGTGGGTTCCGATTGTTTAGTAGAAGGTTATCTGCCTCCAAAAATCAATAGTCAAAACTATTGACTATTAGTAAGCTTTTACACAAGTAAATTGCACTCTTACTAGCAAGGTTGTCCTTGGTCATTGTACACGAGTTGAAACTATTGTACTTTTTTTAACTATGAACACTGACGTTCATAAGCAAGATCGCGAATGAGCGATAGCCGAGATTGAATGTAGTGGCTGAGGAAATCGGTTTCGTTAGGATTTAACAAAACTTGCGTTTGGGTTTGTTTCACCAACCACTGCACCAAGCTAGCATCGTCCAACTGCAAGAGGAGCTTGGCTTGGGCAGTTTCAACCACAGTCCAAAGCTGACGCATAACTGTAGGAGTCATCAGACCTCAATTGAATCATTAGCTTAGCTTTTTTCAGATTACACAATTCCGGCAGCATCTTTCGATATGAATGTAGAAGCTGAGATAAGTATTATCAAAAACTTCATAATGCGATTTATATCTTTATGAAGATTAAGAATTGGAAATTGGGAATGGTGTTGGTTATTTCTCCTCGTTTGCTGAGTGTATCCCGAATGGAAAGTAAGCTACACATAGCGTCTTTGACAAAAGAAGCCGAAGTGTTGGTGACTGAGCGAATTTGTATTAAGCGTAGTCGAATTGACATCCTCACTGCGCTTAAAGGGCAGTGATTCCCAAGAATCACTTCTTGAGTTTCCTATCTCTTCGGCTGCCAGCTAGACTAACGTTAGCGTTAATCCCCGCCGCATCGCCTCCATAGGCAATTTCTTTGACTTCCAGGCTATGCCCTAGCCCAGAAGCGGAAATTAATTCCAAACCGCGATTTCTAATTACCTGCGCTGCTGCCACGTCACGTGATGTAGTGTAGAAACACACAGGACAAGAGTGGATACGTTGATTTAATTGTTTTTTGCCAGTATGCGTTCCACACTCAGGACACTGTTGTGAAGTGTAGTTCTTATCCACATCGTATCCATCCTAATTGAGGCAGCTTAAGCAAGTTACCATTGATTGGATTGTTGCCTAATTGAGGAAATACAAATGACCGCATTCGGTATTTATTCTTGAAGCGAGGAAAGCCTCGCTTCTTCGCTCTCATGTCCTCAAAAGCTCTATCCAGAGTTCTTAAGACTTGCTGTAATACTTGAGAATGTACTTCTTTAAGAAGTGGGAATTTCTCTTTTGCAAGAGTTAATCGCTTGGCTTGAGTGTGGTAGCTAGGATATAGTTCCTCAGCAGGGAGAATATATTCCGCAAGGGTAGAACAAGCATTGGCAGCACATTTGCGTGAATTCAACCAATCCTTACGTTCCCGCAAAGCAAAATTCCACACTTGGCGACACACGAACAATATCCGCTCAATGGTATCGACCTGTTTGGAAGTTGGTTCTAGTTTGAATTCCCACGTCATGTTTAACATTTGCTATATTTTACACTCAACATGAGTGTATGTAAAGCCGTCCTCTATTTCCTTAAAGGACGGGGTTTTAAACCCAAATTTTCGATAAAAGTAATACTTCTTAACTGAAAATCAAACATTGTTGATATTAAGTCACAAAAATAGCGATCGCTCTTTGAACTCACAAGTGTTTTGTAAAGGATAATTGATATTAGTTGTCAAACCCACTCCTAAGATTAGAAACTAATAGATACAACACAGGCAATTATTTTTATGAATGCTATTTCTAACTTTGAATACAAGCGACCGATTTGGCAAACCGCCATCGTCTTGACTTTGGGCTTTTGGCTCAGTGCCAGCTTAGTTTTAGATTGGGTAATTATGCCTAGTCTTTATCTTTCTGGGATGATGAACCAAGCTGGTTTTACTACAGCAGGCTATGCGATTTTTTGGAGTTTCAATCGCATGGAATTATTATCTGCTGCTGTAGTTTTAACTGGAGCGTTGGCTTTAAATAAAACTCAATCTCAGTGGCGTCTTAGCAGTGTAGCTTTATCTGTATTATTGCTATCTGTAGCACTGCTTGATACCTACTTCTTAACTCCACAAATGTGTGCTGTAGGAATTCAGCTCAACCTGTTTGAGGCAGCAGCAGCAATCCCAACAACAATGAATTTATTACACGGCGGTTATTGGCTTTTAGAGATTGTCAAACTTGTGGTAGGTGGTATGCTTTTAAACTGGTACTGGCGGCCGCAAGGTTAAAAGTTAAGTTTCAAAAAAGCCGCAAAGATGCTAAAAAACTTCAGCATCTTTGCGGTTTTATCTTGTTTAAATTATTTATTTAGAATCTGATGATGTTTCATCGTTGAATAACAGTAGACGCGCAGCGAGAATCGCAAATCCGACAGCTGCGATCGCTTTTAACACACGCGCAGGTAATAATTCTGACACGGCTCCTCCTGCTAAAGCTCCCAAAAGGCTTGTTAACAGGAGTGCGCTCGCTGTGCCAAAGAATACAGCACGCGGAGATCGACAACGACCAGAAAGCGCGATCGCTGCTAACTGACTCTTGTCACCCAATTCTGATAAAAAAACTGTAATAAAGCTTAATCCTAAAAGATGCCAATCCATATTAGTTGGGGAGTGGGGAGTGGGGAGTGGGGAGTGGGGGAGATGAGGGGGATGAGGGAGATGAGGGAGATGGGGGAGTAGGAGAGGCAGCACTTCGACTTAGCTCAGTACAAGTTCCCAATTACGAATTACGTTAGCGCAGCGGTAGCGACGTAGGAGCGTCATTACGAATTACGAATTACCAATAACTACATCCCAAAACAGCATTAAAGAAATCAATAACAACATGATTCCGGCTGATTTTTGTACAGTTTTGGGGCTGAGTCGGCTAGCTATCCAGCTACCTAACAGCACACCTAACAAGCTAGTAGTTATGAGTGCAGCCGCAGAACCGATGAATACTATCCATGGAGAATGAGATTCTGCACTCATCAATAGAGTTGATAGCTGAGTTTTATCACCAATTTCTGCGAGAAAAATGGTGATAAAGGTGGTACCAAAAACTACCGCTGTGGACTGCTGGTTTTTCTGACTATCGTTAACTGCTGCTTGAGTTGGTTCAATAGTGGCAGTAGTTAAATTAAAATCGGTGCTGTTTTGGAGTTCTGGTTGGCTTTGTGTTTCAGATACATCAGAACTGCTTGAGGGTGCAATGTCAAGTTTCACAGGCGGTAGTTTTTTTCCTAGATTGCTTTCATATTCTTATCATATTCTCAGATTCTTGTAATAAATTGCAACTCTATGCTGCAAAGCTAAAGAAATGTCTAAAAAATTGCTTACAAACCGACTGCTTTATCGAAGCGCAGCATTTCTAAACTGCGATCGCCATATACCCCTTCTATTTGCTGGCGACAGCAGTCAATAGCAAAATCGTTTAACTCTTCTGGCTCAATTTCATACATATCTTGAAACACTTCTGCTTCCACACGACAGAAGCGGGGACGATGGGGATAGATGCGACATTCTCGCGTAGTATGGTCGAAATGAATGCACCACCCACCCTCACCTACCATGCTGAGATACAGTTCCAGTTCAGTTGGTGAGAGATACTTATGTATATCTGGTCGATCTGCCGGCTCAAGATTACAGCAGGCTCCACATTGTTTTACACATTGCCAAGTTGACATTTTGGGGATTGGGGATTGGGGATTGGGGATTGGGGCAGGGTGCGAGGGTAAGGGGGAGATCTATGTGTAACTTTCCCCCTGCTCCCTCATCTCCCTCATCCCCCTCATCTTCACCTAGCCCATATTTTACTTTTTTATATCTTTTTTTATAATTTTGTTAAGTAAATTAAAAGTGGCAGGCGATCGCCAGATATGATCAATTGCGGGTTTTGTAAATGAGCTATTGAATTTTTTAAGACAATTGGGAGGACAAGAGGGAAATGATTGACGCTTTAGTTAACACTTTTACCAGCATTAATTGGGAAGTTATCTTCCAACTTCTATTTGTAGCACTGATTGTGCTTGCTGGCCCAGCGGTAATTTTTGTGCTGGCATTTCGCAACGGCAACCTTTAAATAATTCGTAATTCGTAATGACGCGACGCTCCTGCGTCGCTAACGCTGACGCTCGTACCTCGCTACCGCTGACGCTCGAGGACTCGCTAC
>NZ_JCACKM010000054.1:0-42440 GCF_059505385.1 Desmonostoc vinosum | reverse complement strand
TGGGGACTGGGGACTGGGGACTGGGGACTGGGGACTGGGGACTGGGGACTGGGGACTGGGGACTGGGGACTGGGGACTGGGGACTGGGGACTGGGGACGCGGGGACGCGGAGAAATTTTCTCCCTCATCCCCCTCATCCCCCGGTTGGTGAGCGAAGTCGAACCACATCTTTTCTAATCATCTACCTCAGATTCCTCTGCCCATTCAGATGTAACTGTAGAATCAAAGAAATCTGCACCATCGTCTGAAAAACGAATGACTTGTCCATTGAAAAATTCTGCCAAACGCTGGGCTGCGATCGCAACTTCGTCAGGTTCCCAATCGAGAACTGGCTTTTGGGCTTGTACTGGTGGTGCTACAGGTTTTTTCCCATTCCCGTTCCCATTCCCATTTGTTGTATTTGTGGCTAGAGGTTCAATTTTGGCTGGTGGTGGCTGAACTGACTGCGGTATCTGGGTTGGTGGTGGAGTTTGCTTGTGATAACTGGATGCAGGTGGCTGTTTAACCGTTGCAGAACCATTTGTTGATGGAACTTTTTTGGCTGAGGTTGGTGTCGAAGCAGTTCCTTTTTCTAAATCTACCTTAACTTCGCGTTGGCAAGTCTGTTGGAAAGCCGCTGTAATCATAGGTAAATTAGATTTAACTTTTTCAAACCATACAGGTTGGACACCAACACGGGCCAAAGTACCATCAAACTCAATGAGATGGCACATTTGACGTAGTAATGCTTGCCTAGAAGCCTGCTGGATATTACCAAGCACCTGTTGCCAGAGTTGAGTTAAATCATGTTGTGCATCGTCGGTAATTTCCTTTGCAGGGATGAGGGTGGATGAGGGAGGTGGGGAAGTATTTTCTTTGACTTGGTGGCTTGTACTTTCTGCCTCTTGAGGCGGAGGAGATAATGGAGTATTTTCTTTGACTTGGTGGCTTGTACTTTCTGTCTTTTGAGGTGGAGGAGATAATGGAAACGCAGGAGTAGTGGGTTCTGAAATGTCTCTCCCAAAATTTGGAGAAATTGTTCCATTAGAAATGATCTTATTTGTTTGAGATGGCTCAGATGATGGTAAGTGAGGAATGTTTGATGGTGGCGTTAGTGTGATTTTAGGTGAAATAGTCGCGCTTGGCAACAGTCCTAGTAATGTCACCTCTAACCAAAGGTGAGGCTGAGTGGTATTTTTAATCTGTACTTCAGCTGTTCGCAAATGTTGCTGTCCTACCAAAATTGTACTCATATCCAAATTTTGAGCAAACTCAACCAGCGCTTTCCAAGTTTGATGCGTACAAGTAACCAAATCTTGGCGTTGAGGTGCAGTTTTGGCAATTAGTAAATCGCGGTAACAAGCAGCGAGATTCTGAAGAATAGTCAGCGGTTCTCGTCCACGATCTAGGATTGTACGAGTGCAGTCTAAAACTGCTGATGGATTATTTTGCGCGATCGCATATAACAGCGATAATAAGTCTCGTTCACTCACTGTACCAACTAAATCCCAGACTCGCTCTGGTGATACTTCCTCAGTTAATAAAGCTAATTGATCGAGTAAACTTTCTGCATCCCGTAGTCCTCCTTGAGCAATTTGGGCTACCAAGGTAACTGCATCAATAGAAATATTAATATTTTCTTTGTCGGCGATCGCACTCAAGTGTTTAACCATCGCCTCAAGTTGGATACGTCTAAAATCAAACCGCTGACAGCGTGAAATAATTGTTGGTAAAACTCGCTGTGGATCTGTTGTTGCCAATACAAAAACTACATGCTTCGGTGGTTCTTCTAGTGTCTTTAGTAACGCATTGAATGCTGCGCTACTAAGCATGTGGCAATTATGCACCAAGAGGTTATTTGCCACAAAGTTATGATTATCTGCTACTTCAATGTCATAAACTCGCTCAACTCCAGCGAGGTGAACAGATTCGACTGTCTCCAAATTTGTAAATGAGGATGCCGCATCCACATTCACAGGGGATAGTATCTTCACTCCTTGTTTTACGTCCTTTGCTGGTATCCATCCCTGGTTTGTCCTAATTAAATGATTAGCCGTACATCTAATTTCTCGGTTAATTGTCTTGATAACTAGGGTTTGCCGTTCTCCTTGGTCTAACCACCTGACAACTTTCTTGAATTCCCACTTGCTTGATGAGTCGTTGTAACTTAGAACCTTCTTGTTTTTAATTTTGGGATCATCAATTCTTTGAAGTCCCTCATCAGTCAAAACCAGAGAATCTCCAGTTAGGCATTCATCAATCACATAAACTTTATACCGAGATTGTACAGGGGCAAACTGTGCTTTTTCTATCAATTCTCGGATATGATCAACGCCAGTATTACTAGCGGCGTCAATTTCAATCACATCAAGAGAATAACCTTGAGTAATTCCCCGACACACATCGCACACGCCGCAGGGTTGAGGTGTCGGCTTGTTACCTGCAAGACAATTGAGTGATTTTGCTAAAATTCGGGCACTAGAGGTTTTACCTGTACCTCTAGGGCCAGTGAACAAATAAGCAGGAGCAATTTTACATGTATAAATTGCGTTGGTGAGGGTAGTAGCGATCGCCTCTTGACCCACCAACTCAGCAAAACTCTTTGGGCGATACTTATGGTGCAGGGGTTCGTAAGACATGGGACAAGAGACTTCAATGCCTCTCAATGTTGATTAATAGCACCCAAAGGAAGCAAACAGAGCATATATTTTAGTATGGTTTTACCGCCGATGCACTTCATCTTAGCATATTATTATAGTACATTTGTTCTAAAAAATCAAGAGTTATTTGTGATGGGGAATTGGTTATTTCTTCCCCACTCCCTATACATTTATTGACTGAAGTGACGCCATGAGACATTGCGATCGCTACAATCTTAAGGTGTAAGCAATACTCTATGGTACAGCAGATGCTCAAGCGGCTAGTTCAGTGGCTCAAAAAGCTTTTTAAAAGCCTATTTGGTGGAAAAACAACTAAGTCAAAAGCTAGGGTAGATGTACAACAAGAACCAGCACCACCCCTTAGCGACACGGATTTAGAATTTTTGTTTAACGAACTCCTACAAGGAGTACATCAAGCACGAGGGCAAGCGTGGGCATTGAAGTGGCTACAAAACATTGAGCATCGGATTACAACGGAACGCTGGGTTGAGTGGTTACAAAAGTTTGGTGAAAGACTGCTAGCATCACCTACACCCAATAATGAATTAGCTGCGCGGTTAGTACAATTAGGTGACTTGGGTATTGGAGAGGTTGGAGACGTTGCCTACGATATCGGGATGCAGTTGTTGACGCGTAATCCAGGCGAACCAGTTTGGGAATATGATGGCCCAGACGCTGAGATGACTAATTTGCCATCTGAACAAACCTTTTCTGCAATGGAAGAGGTAGATAGTCAAGAAAACCCATCAGAAGCAGAATATCAAAGCGTCACCTTGGAAGAGTTATATGTAATGTTGCAACAAGATGAGAATCTACGCCAGCAAATTGCTCAACAGCTAGCAATTGAAACCGACGACCCACAAGTTATTGTCCAAGCACTAATTGATCAACTATACAATGCTGAGCAATCGACTCAGGAATGAGGGAGATGAGGGGGATGAGGGAGATGAGGGAGATGAGGGAGAAATTTTCTCCGTGCCCCCGCGTCACCGCGTCCCCGTGTCCTCTTCCCCACTCCCCACTCCCCACTCCCCACTCCCCACTCCCCACTCCCCACTCCCTTTTGGTATATTTTTGTCAAATCTTTATATTCTTACACCTACAAACCTGCCAATCTAGAGGAGTGTAGCTAAATTGATTCGATTTTTTGGAAACAAATACCTAGAATAAACTGTCAATTAATTTTAAACTTTCAGTAATATACCTATTGTCTTTTTAGCAAACTAGGCGTCAATTATGAAACTCAGTTTATTTAATCGAGGATTGGCAGGAGTTGCACTTGCTTCTTTTGCGGTAGTAACGACAACTGTCACCATCAGTCAACCCAGCTATGCTGGCGGCACTAAATTCTTTTGCGAACAGAGGAAAGGCATCTTTATAACATTCGCCAGCACTCAGAATAAGAAAAGTGTGCCGATGATTAGATGGACTTCTCAGGGCGCTTTCCCCAAAGAGTGGCCTATGGAACGCCGTTGTCACGAAGTAGCTCGCAGATTTCAAAGAAGTTATGATAACGGTACTTTAAGATACATCAGAACTGGGACAGTGAAAGGTGAAACTGTAGTATGTGCTGCTGTAAACCAAAATGCTCCTTGCACAGATAGCACACTGCTGTTTACTCTCAAGCGTGGAAGTAATGCCAAAGAAACTATGCGTAGACTGTTAAATCGGCGTGGTTTGGTAGCTGGAAACGTACTCAATGAAAGTGGTGGAGACACGCTGAATATTAATTTTGATGCCTACCTCAACAACGCTACAGAAGAACCAACCAACGGATCTATTCAAGAATCAACCAACGGATCTATTCAAGAATGAGGTAATACTGAACTGATGCGATCGCCACTTTGTATTACCTTTAAACTCAGATGGATTGGCATAATTTGACACTGGTGGTCTGTATTAGCAGTATATCCTTGACGCTGTCCGCATCAGCACCAGTTGTCAGTATTTCTGACCCTTGCAATAACCGTGATTGCATCAGTCCTCAGTCAGAAAAACTCTACCAGCAAGCTCAATCAATCACTGTTAAAGTGATGTCCAAAGAATTCTTAGGTTCAGGAATTCTGTTACGCAAACAAGGCTCAGTTTATACAGTGCTGACCAATGCTCATGTGTTGCAAGCAGGCGAACCCCCGTATCGCATTCAAGTCTCAAATGGTAGGATTTACACAGCTAAATTAGCTCGGAGCTTGAATTTGGGAAAAAACGATTTGGCTTTGTTGCAATTTAAGAGTGCTGACATTGTTTATACTGTGGCAACTATCGGTTCCAAAGCTGCGGTGGGACAAGAAGTTTTTGTTGCCGGGTTTCCCGCCAGCGAAGAGGGATCTGAGGGAAAAGACTTTACTTTTACCCCAGGGAAGGTTTCGTTGGTACTACCTAAACCTTTAGAGGGGGGCTATCAGCTAGGTTACACCAATGCGATCGCCAACGGCATGAGTGGCGGCCCACTTTTGAACCGTCGAGGTCAGGTAGTTGGCATTAACGGAATGCAAGCTGATCCCCTATGGGATGTTCCCTCTGTATTTGCTGATGGTTCCAAAGTAGATGAAAGGTTGCATAAGATAATTGTGCGCCTGAGTTGGGCTGTGCCAATGGACAGGGTAGTGCAGATGATGCAAAAACCTGTAAGAGCTAAAGATTCGTCTGTACTTAATAAAGCTGATTAGAGGTCAAATTATGAAGCTTGATCATGGATTAGCAACAGCAATTATGGGAGTGGCGATCGCATTTATTCAACCACAAATTGCTATGCCATTAACAGCTCAAGATGTTAGTAATATTGCTAAAGATATTACAGTAGTGATTAATGGAGCGAGTGACACCAAACTCGGCTCAGGAGTAATTATTTACCGCCAAGGAAAATCCTACAGCGTTCTCACTAATTGGCATGTTGTCGGTGAATCAGGAAACTACATCATCCAAACCCGCGACAAAAGCCAACATCAAGCGGTACCCAACTCAATCACACGCGTCCCAGAAGCGGATTTAGCACTCATTCAGTTTACTAGTGACAAAGTATATAGTACTGCCACCTTTGGCAATTCCGATACCGCCAAGGAAGGCACCACGATTTTTGTATCTGGCGCACCAGAACCTGTACAGGGAATTAAAAATCGTACAGTGTTAGTACTAATGGGACAAATTGTTGGCACGAATACTCAACCAGAGGAAGGTTATACCCTAATTTACAATAACAATACTCACCGGGGGATGAGTGGCGGCCCTGTGCTAGATGAAAACGGGCGTTTGATTGGCATTCATGGGCGAGGTGCCAGAGATGGTGATGGTCAAAAGGTGGGTTTTAATCTGGGTATCCCCATCAATCTATTTGTCGCCTCCAAAACAGCCAGCAAATTAAAAGTGCAAATCTCAATCCCCCAAACCAATTTAACTGACACATCTACAAATTCCAGACCCATTGGACGCCCCACCGTTATTAACGGTTCTGAGGGAGTAACAGGATCTGGCGTTGTTTGTGCTGGCCACCGTTGTGAGTGAACAGTAAACAGTTATTCAGTACACAAGTTGATCATCGATAACTGTTAAATTTCCTTTGAGTTTATTTTAGAGAATGTAAATTACTTATGAAGCGGTTTTTGACATCCAGTGTTTTAGCTGTATTATTTTTGCCAGCATTGCTGAGCTTATCTCATAGTAGCGCGATCGCTGAAACTGAAAGTTCAATCGACGAAGACAAACTCAATACTGTTAATGGAATGCCTTGGGCTAGTAAAGGTTTACCGTTTAGTAAGCTTGTCAATATCAAAGACACCCTTGTTAATTCAGTCCTGGGTAAAGTAGTTATAGATATCCATGGTGAAGACCCATTAAATAGTTTAATTCAAAGTCCCTTTAGTGGCCCACGCCCTGGCAGATTTATAGTTACTTCTCTGTGGGGTAGCAAAATAGAAGGGTGCTTTGTGCAGATGGTTGTACAATCGGCTCCAACAGATGGCAAAATGGAATTAGAACAACTCTCTCCTACCGCCGTAGAGTTAGGAGTTGGAGATCAGATAGTACAATTCTCTAAAAACTCAAATACTAAAACTAGAGGATTTTCAGTTAAATACACATATACCGAATACGAAAACAATAGAGAACGTGAATATTCCAATGTTTGGTATATGACAGATACCGTATTTAGCATTGATGCTAACGCCGCTAATTATTTGAGAAAAGCACCCATCAAAGAAATTCGCGCCCGACTCAGATTTGCTAATGGTGATACCAAAGTATTTCCTCTTGGTAAAGGAACTATAAAACAATGGCAAGGAGCCTACGGGTTTAATTCTTCTTGCACAGCACCTAGTAAGCTTTAGGGACTGACAAATAAATAAATATCCCATCGCTTTAAAGGCAGGGGAGCAGAGAGAAAAAGTCATTTTGATGGATGCGAGAGGTTGTTTGTCAACAGTCAAGCATTCTACATTTAAAAAAGTTGGGTAAAGTGGAAATCCTTACCCAATTTTTTTTTTCGTTCAGTTTTGTTTCTCAATTTGATAAGTTTTTAGGCATTGACGGTTAGAAATCATGGCCTAATGCTACAGATACAAATCTACAAATCCATATAAAATCTAACTTTCGCCATGTCAATAATTTACTTTTTTATTAATTTATGCGTCGTCTGTTGACCTACATTTTAGTTGTGCTATTCTCGCTGTTTGTTGTTATATTTTGGTGGCCTCTCAACGATTCCGATTGTAATTCTGAAGCATTTTTAGCATCAAAAACCAAAAAAATACAAATCCCTGCAACTAAAGTTGTCGTTCAACCGTGGCGTGGTGGACATCGAGTGTACGGAATTTTTATGGTTCCCAATGAGTACAAGCAAGCACCATTTTTTATCCTAACAGTTAAAGGTGTTGGTAATTACTGCTCCAAGTCATTTGGCTACAGTCAACAGTTAGATAACGTATTTGCTCAGCCTGGAACTCATCTAGTGAGAGACTTTGTGAGAACTCGCGTTGCGCTGAGGTTGATTATGCAAGGTTTGTACTCTCAGCTAAATGACAGGCAAAACTGGACGTTAACATATCCTCGACAAAACAATTCGTAATTTTTACGTTAACTAAACCACTTAACAGAAAGTAACTTAAGACTAACCGTTTGATAGGGGAGTACCGATAAGTTTCAATCCCTAATAGGGATTTTGGTTGATTAAAACAGTGACAGTTAAAACCCCATCAACTACCAGAAGAATTGTTTCAATCCCTAATAGGGATTTTAGTTGATTAAAACGGTATTTATAATGTTGCTAGCTTCACATTGCAGGAGTTTCAATCCCTAATAGGGATTTTAGTTGATTAAAACCCTTTGCGAGCATTGTTAGGGTCAAGCTGCAATTGTTTCAATCCCTAATAGGGATTTTAGTTGATTAAAACTTGCTTTAGTTTCGGATACGTTTGTTCTCAAAAGTTTCAATCCCTAATAGGGATTTTAGTTGATTAAAACCTGGGATAGGCACCCGGAACAGGTAAGTGCTACGGCGTTTCAATCCCTAATAGGGATTTTAGTTGATTAAAACAAAGGCGGGGCATCCCGTCCTTTCAAAAGCTAGGGAAATGTCTGTTTCAATCCCTAATAGGGATTTTAGTTGATTAAAACTTCTGTAGAACACACCTCGATTATTACTTCATTTATGTGTTTCAATCCCTAATAGGGATTTTAGTTGATTAAAACCAAACAAGGCACATTACCAGTAGCAGAAGAAGAGTGTTTCAATCCCTAATAGGGATTTTAGTTGATTAAAACGTAAGGCTTGTCTAAGATTTTTAAAACTGATTGGTTTCAATCCCTAATAGGGATTTTAGTTGATTAAAACTGAGCCACTAGCAGTTACCCCACCATTTCCACCAGGTTTCAATCCCTAATAGGGATTTTAGTTGATTAAAACATTTTAGACAGTGAAGTTGGCATAGAATTAGGCGTTTCAATCCCTAATAGGGATTTTAGTTGATTAAAACTAAATATCCTGGCTCTAGGGGGGCGGTGATTCTTGTTTCAATCCCTAATAGGGATTTTAGTTGATTAAAACCTTAGATTTAATTAACTATTTCACAAGTGCTGGGTTTCAATCCCTAATAGGGATTTTAGTTGATTAAAACCGCTGGGGTCTGTGAGGCTTGATATATTTGGTTTTCAAGGTTCAATAGTTGCAACCTATAGCTAAGATACCTTTTCAGAGGTTTGGTTGTCAAGATCGCAAGAATCATAAATAACCTCAAAAGCGATTCTGGTAAGGATTTGGGGTGGTGGTGTCAACCTCTAAACTCCTCAAAGAGGGTTCAAAGCTAGAGAGAATAGGCTTTTCAGGCACAAAATTCTATGTTGTTTGAAAAACACCTACTGGTTGATACCATTTCACGAAATACCTAATACAAATGATTTGTCTCTAATTCTTTCCCCCTGCTCCCTATTTATGTCAATCTTAAAGTGAAACAGTATGGCCTAATAGTTACTAATTCACATTAATTATTTTTACGGTCAATCCAAACGGCTTTTAAACCAGCTGCCTTAGCACCATAGTAGTCTTCTGTAATGCTGTCACCAATATGCCATGCTTCCTCTGGTAGGCATTTATGTTTTTTCAAAGCAACAGCAAAAATTTGTGGATCAGGTTTAGCTGCGCGTGCTTGAGTAGAAATGGTAATAGTTTTAAAAAATGTTCTCAGCCCCAAACCTTGCAATACTGAATAAATCCGGGAGTCAAAATTGGATAATACCCCTAGTTCAATTCCTTGCTGTTGCCAGTTAATCAAAGCTGAGGAGACATCAGGATAGACAAACCAGGGTTCGGCAGTGCCAAAGTGGATGTATAGTTCGCTAAAAAAAGCTGAAAAGTCAGAAAATTCTTTGAGAACACCTGCACTCTCGAAGGTATTGAGCGCAATGATTCGCCACCAGTCAAATTCTCGTTGAGGAATATCTTGCTTGTCTGTATCTAGAAATATTGGTGGTGGCGCTGCCTTAAAACTTTCAATGAAGGTTGTATTTAATATCTCGGCAGAAACATTAACACCAAAATCTTGGGCCATCTGGCTATAAACTTCACCGACACTGCCTTTGACACCAAAGAGTGTGCCAACAGCATCTAAAAAAATCACTTTTGGTCGTTGCATAATACCGAGTGCTGAGTGCTAAGGAACCAGCATCTTTTAACTTTGCCAGTTCTCTATGCTGGGAGTACTATACAGGTATATCCTGTTGCCTGAACTGGCGCTACTAAATAGGCTGGGCTTGTATTATTTAGCTTTCCACTTTAAAAACTAAAAAACCAATAGAACCGCCCATTATATTCATAATCATGTCATAAATCGTGTCTGAGTAGAAGGCTGCAAGTAACCACGCATTTGCAGAGTTGGAGCGCGATCGCAAAAAATATTCTAAAGCTAAATTTTTATGATGTTTTGCATATAACTTGAGATTTTCTCTAAAATCTAAGCATACGTAGGGTCATAGGGGTGGGGTAGGATATCTAAATCATGGCGATCGCAGATCAAAACTTGGAACACACAACACAATTGTCCTTGGATGCGCTGCAACCTGAAGCAGCCCTAGAATTATTCAAATCGCTGATTGGAACAGAACGAATTCAAAAGGAGAATGACCAAACCCCTCAATCTCCAGAAGGTAGTAATGACCAAATCCCTCAATCTCCAGAAGGCAGTGAGGAGTCAAGTTCCCCCCCTGTACAAACACAGGAATCAGGGGAAAGACCGCGCGGTGAAATAGTAGCGTTGCAGTTATGTGAACGGCTGGGGTATTTGCCTTTAGGACTAGAGTTAATCGGGCGATACTTAACACAAAAGCCAGACCTCTCCCTCACAGAAATGTTAGAGAGATTCGATAAGCAGCGACAAGAACAACACCCCCCAGCTGAAACAGCAGCAGTACAACAGGGGGTGTTAACAGCTTTTGAGTTAATCTGGCAAGAATTATCAGACGCAGATAAACAGTTGGGTTGTGTGTTAAGTTTATTTGCTGTTGCACCCATACCCCAGAAGTTAGTCGAACAGTGCTTATCAGGGGAAGACCCCCAGAAAATAGAGGCAGTCAAAGATGATATCCTCATAAGTCTGTGTTTGCTCCAGCGTTCAGATGCAGGATTTTACCAACAGCATCCACTATTAAGAGAATTTTTCCAACGCCAGATAGCAGAGTTAGCTCAAGCAGAAGAGCTAAAACGGACTTTTTGCAGAGTCGTAATTACAGTAGCCAAAGATATTTGTGATTCTCTAACTTTGACGCAAATTGATAGTATTGCCTCTGCGATACCTCATCTGACAGAGGCAACTAATAATTTTCTTCAGTATATTAACGATGAAGACTTGATTTTACCATTCATTGGTATTGCTAAATTTTATCAAATTCAAGGATTATCCGACCAAGCAACACTTTGGTATGAGCAATGTCCAGAAGTCATGAAAAAACGCTTGGGAGAGGAACATCCTCATGTTGCAACTAGCCTTAATCACCTGGCATTATTTTACAATTCCCAAGGAAAGTACAAAGAAGCGGAACCTTTGTATCAACAAGCATTGGCGTTAAGGCGTCGCTTGCTGGGTGAAGAACACGTTGATGTTGCAACTAGCCTTAATCACCTGGCATTATTTTACAATTCCCAAGGAAAGTACAAAGAAGCGGAACCTTTGTATCAACAAGCATTGGCGTTAAGGCGTCGCTTGCTGGGTGAAGAACATGTTGATGTTGCAACTAGCCTTAATAACTTGGCATTATTTTACAACTCCCAAGGAAAGCACAAAGAAGCGGAACCTTTATATCAACAAGCATTGGCGTTAAGGCGTCGCTTGCTGGGAGAGCAACATATTGACGTTGCAACTAGCCTCAACAACTTAGGATATCTTTACGAATTCCAAGGAAGGTACAAGGAAGCGGAACCTTTATATCAGCAAGCTTTGCAACTGAGACAACGCCTATTAGAAAACGAGCATCCTGATGTGATTACTAGTCTGAGTAACCTGGGGTATCTCTACGAGTCTCTAGAACGTTACAAAGAAGCCGAATCTTTATATCTGCAAGCTTGGGAAATTTGCGATCGCCACTTAGGAGCAGATCATCCCCAAACTATCACTTGTCGTGACAATCTGGCAATTCTTCGCGATCGTCTCTCTTGAGAGTGGGGAGTACTGACAGGGGTAGGTTTTTAATATTTGGCGTTTTGATCGACGCAGTGAGTCCAGTGAGTAAAGGAGGGTTTCCCTCCGCAGGCAACTGGCGATCTCAAGAGCGTAAAGCCTACGGCATAGCTTTGCTTAGAGCGACGTTCGCGTAGCGTCTCCGTCAGGAGAAGGAGCGTCACCCAGAGGGGGACGCGGGAACATCGATTTTGAATGATGACGACTAATCGACGGTTCGTATTTGATACTAATGTACTGATTAGTGTATTTTTGTTTAATCAAAGCAAGCCACGTCAGGCATTAGTTCAAGCTCAAGACAAGCATTACAGGTTTAGAGAATACTTGCAGGTTTAGAGAATAACTTATACCAAGCGAGGTGCGATCTTTACTGGATGTTGTACTTAATCGCAAAGCTCGTTATGCAGATAGAGATTTTTTGCTGATATAGTATTTACTCTGGATGATTACAGGAGAGCTACTAATTTACGAGGTCTTTATGCAAACTAAATATATAAAAGCTTTAAGTATCAAGCGAATATATGCTGAACGCATTATCTCTGGCGTAAAAACTATTGAATTGCGAAAACGTCCAATTGGCATGGAGTTGGGTGATCTTATTCTTTTATATGAAACTGCTCCTGATGCTGTTATTAGAGGAGGATTCATAGCAGATAGAACTATATCTTTACCTGTTCCCCAGATGTGGGAACAGTATCATTCTATGATGGCGGTAGAAAAAGAGTTTTACGATAGCTATTTTGATAAATGTGAGTTTGCATATGGTACTTTAATCTACCGCAATTTTACCTTTCCTGAGTTGCATTTGAACGAAATATATAAACTCTGTTCTGGTTTTACACCTCCACAAGCTACAATCAATTGGCGCGAGGATTGGTATATTCATACTAAATGGATTAATGTACTAGAAGATTGCAGAAATGAATTGATGCAGAAAGGACGCCTCAGTAAACAATTAAACCTATTCATCTACTAGTGGCTTTTCAAGTGTTCTAGTCGTCCTATACTAAAGTTTTTAGTAGACTAAACATAGAGTTATTTACCATTCTAATCCCCCTTCTTTTAGAATATCCTCATATTGCTGATAGCTAATACTTTGCATATGTTGAGGGACACCCTTAATACCAAATTTGTTTAATCTAGAACGAGAAATTGGATTAGTAAATGGTACCCACCAACCAAATCTTAGCGCCATTGCACACCCTATACTAGAGCCTTTTTGTTTAATATGATTCTGAATATTATGTATCTGATATACGCCAATACCTCCAAATTTTAAAAAAAGGTCTTCAGGTAAAGCAATATGGCGTTCAAGAATATAACCTATTCCACCAATTATACTTTCTGGGCTTGAGATGTAAAATAATATTGGCGCACCAACAACATCTTTGTCAGCATACCAAGGATAACAATAATAAACATTGTCTGTACGAAGAAAAAGTCTATCATAAGCATAACTATTTAATTGTGTTTGGGTGTTATTAATTTGTATCATTTTATTAGCCCATCTCGGTTGAATTGGTACAAGATAGGCTAACCGATTATTAAAAGCAAATCGAACTGGATAGAAAAGTTTTTCTAAATCAGAAATAGCAAAATTATTAATTTCTTGGTCATTATTAGTATATAAGATTAGTCTCTTGCTTGAGTTAGTCTCATGTAATTTAGCTTGGATATTTATATTTAGAGGAGGAACAAACCAATTACTATTAGCTATAATATTTTCATTATTGGGAACAGAAAAAATTGTAGAAACTAAATTGTTGATGAAAATATTTATATCTGCTTCCGTAATGCGTTGATAAAAGAAATGTTTGGCAAGAACAAGCTCCGCAGAACTCTTTCCATTTATACGCTGATATCTACGTTGAGAAATTCCTTCTATGCGAAAACCATATCGTGTAAAAAATGTTAAAAGTTCTGCATTTTCCTGTGATGTAGTTACAATAACTTTTTCAAAACGATTTTCAATCCACTCCCTTATGCAGTAAAACAATAAATGCTGACCTAACCCTGTTTTTCGGCTTTCAGGTGTTATGTAAAATAAAGAAAGTTTAGCTGTTAGTTGATCTTTTTTCTTCCAAATAGCTATTGCGCTGATAGGATTATTTTCGATTGAAGCTATGTTAATACGGGCATTTTGATCATTTAACGTTTTACTTAACCAATTATCAAAGTCTAAGTAAAAATTTTTTAGCGGCTCTAAAAGATTTTTGAGCGCGTCTTTATCGTCTGCTTGAGAAAGTCTAATAACTGGCGATGATACCTCTGTTTGAGCTAAAGGCAACAACTCATGTTGGATTCTAGCAACAGCTTCCGTAGGAGACAATGTTATGATTCCAAAACTACCCCCATGAGTTCTCACTTTTTTACGGAGTGTCTCATCACGGGTTACAAAGACATTACCACCGCATAGTTTATGTGAAGCCAGATGCAAACAATCACGATAGCCATGTTCGGCATTACCAGAACCCGGTACTGCATTTGACCAAAATTTTTGAAACAAGTTTTGAGCCAGCGAATCACGTTCAGCGCATCGTTGTGGAGAAACGCTGTGAACAGGAAGAATACCTATACGTTGTGCTATTTCTGGTCTTTGGTTGCCTGCATTCCCAATAACCTCTGCTGATAGTTGTTCTGTTACTACTAACTTCACAGCATCCATAAAGCCAAATTTCAACAGCACAACAAGTTCTTGGTCTACCGATTCATGAGTATTAAGCAAATTTAGAACACAAGATGTATCTATAGTGAATATTTCCACAAATACTCCAGAAAATACTAATTATTGATAGCTAATTTTTGTAATGTATGAAGAAATTTAGTTTAGCTTAAAATTTTAGCCGTTAGCAGCCAATAATCTGGTTTTAACCACGCTATGGGTTAGCCACTAAATTTATCTAATACCAGTACTAGTCAAGCTGATCTCACAACCCAGATTCCGTAGGTAAGCGAAGAGATTAATGGTATTTTTTATTCATGACACCATCAGTCTCATAAATTAGAGTACAAGATAGTGCAGCATAACGTCTAGGCAAGCAATTGGACAAAGCCCAGCCCCAACTGCGGCATTTATCGCAGCAAGAGTTCGCTTGTTCAGTTAAGAAAAGCTAGTAATTGGTAGTCAATAGCAGCTAGTTATTATCCCTCTGGTAAACTTAAAAACACCTCCTCAACCATATCCCTTGCTTTCTCATCTAAACGCTGCCAATCCACTTCACCGAACTCATCAATTAAACTAGTATCAATATCAACCGTCTCATCATCTGAACTGTAATTGCGAAAGCACACTTGATAACACAATTCCCACATATCGATACCTACTTGCTGCTCTTGACGTTGCAAGTGCAGATGATATCCTGGATAGGGCATTGGCAGACGAGCAAGAGTTTCTCTGATTTCATCTGCTTGTTCTGGTGTTGCAGTTTCTATTTCTTGCAATAAATTAGTGACCAATGCTTTGATTTCATTAGTGGTGCTAGGCGGCCAAATCAGTACATCTTGATAAGTTCCAATCCAAGAAGATGCATCTAGCTGCTTGCGAATATTATCGATGACGCGAATAAAAGCAGGCTGCATGAGGAGTTCAGCTTGCTGCCATGCAACTGAATTACTTAGTTTAGGTGCCATTGTTAGTCAAAAGGGATACTTTAAGAAAAATTACAAAACTGCGTTTATTAAAAAACTGCGTTTTTAGTCTAAATCTTTTCCCAAGATAGCGGATTTCGTTAAAGAAAATTTGGAGATATTTATTAAGCTAAAACACATCTAGTATTGCAAAATCACTCATGAGGGTTGTTGACATCGAAAAAGGCACGAGGACAAAAAGAAACTCATAAATTTGCTTTCTTGAAACCATTCACTCCGACTGCCTCATCGCCTTGCCGCGTCTCTCGGTCTTCTTTGGTCAACAGTCTACACGAAACTTGCAACTTTTATGTGGAACAGCTGATCTAAAACATTAGGTGGTAAAACTGGGGAGGGGATATGATAGGTAAGCTGCTAGACCATCGTTACCAAGTAATTCGAGTCCTGGCAAAAGGCGGATTTGGTCAAACTTACATAGCTGAGGATACCAGGCGACCAGGTAATCCCATTTGTGTTGTTAAGCATCTTAAACCTACTAGTTCTGATCCGAAAATTTTTGACACTGCTAAACGTCTGTTTCAGAGTGAAGCCGAAACTTTAGAACGATTGGGCTATCATGACCAAATACCCCGCTTGCTGGCTTATTTTGATGAAAATCAGGAATTTTATCTAGTCCAAGAATTCATTGCCGGACACACCTTAACTGAAGAACTAATACCTGGTAAGGGCTGGAGTGAAAGCCAAGTGATTCAGTTATTGCAGGAAGTGTTGCAGATTCTTGAATTTGTTCACAACCAAGGTGTGATTCACCGCGACATTAAACCAGACAATATCATCCGTCGTGTCTCTGATAATAAACTAGTTTTAGTAGATTTTGGGGCTGTCAAGCAATTACAAGTATCCTATGGGCAAACTTGGCGATCGCACAGCGTCTCCCCCGGAGAATCGCCCCTCACAGTCGCCGGACAACCCTCTGCTACAGTGGTGGTGGGTACTCCCGGCTATATGCCCACAGAACAAGGACAAGGCAAACCCCGCCCCAACAGTGATATCTATTCTCTTGGTATTATCGCCATTCAAGCCCTGACTGGAATTCCAGCTACAGAATTACAAGAAGACACCGAAACAGGCGAAATTCTCTGGCAGCATTCAGTAACCGTCAACTCTCGCTTAGCAACGGTGTTGAATAAGATGGTGCGTTATCACTTCAAAGACCGCTATCCAACTGCTACAGAAGCATTGCAAGCATGTCAAGAAGCTACTCATCCAGTATCTGTATTTTCCACATCCCCAAAATCTGCTAACAACAGCAATTATCAACCAAAAAAACCATCTCAAGTATCTCAACACCAAACGATCGCAGTTTCTCCACCAAATCGTACTCCTATTAAACCTGTTCGTAAAGACTCTAACAAACCCGACCCCTGGCCGTTATTAATTGGCGTTTTATTGGCTGGCGGTGCTGCGGCTTTGGTGACAAACATTTATCCCAATGTGAAAAATTTTGCTACTAACTTTACAGGTCAGGATACCACCACCAAAGGCTGTTGGACTGCGATCGCAGCTAATTCTAATATCCGTTCGGAACCAAGTTCGATCAATTCTAATAATGTTTTGCAAACAGTAACCCAAGAAACTAAGTTTGAGGTTACAGGCAAGCAAACCAAACGCGGTTGGGTAGAAGTTAAACTCAAATCTGGGCGGTTAGCTTGGGCACACCCAGATGTCATAGCCAATAAGGAATGGGTTTCTTGTCTGCGGGCCAAAGGTATTGCCATCAAGACAGTAGATGATAATAGCTTAATTGCTACTCGACCCACTCCAAAACCAAAATCTCCCAGTATCACCAGCCCTAACCCCGAAGCATCAGAGCCATCAAAACCCGATGAGCGTAGCACCGATATTATAGAACAAGCAAGACGTAAGTATGAATCTGGAGATTTGCAGGGTGCGATCGCGCTGCTGAAATCCATTCGTGCAAATGCTTCGTTGGGTATCAAACAAACAGCGCAATTGATAGCCCAATGGCAAGCAGATTGGACTAAGGCAGATGCCCTATTTAATGACATCAATCAAGCTTTAAGTAATGGTCAATGGGATAAAGTCTTAGATTATCAGAAGCATCCAGAAAAATTACCTAACATTCAATATTGGCGAGATAAAATACAACCTCTATTTAAACAAGCTGCTGAAAATATTAAAAAACAGGCACTGCCTCAAGTAGATAACCGAAAAAATCTAAATAATAGACAAGAGGAACTTCTCAATACTAATAAACCTTTCATCACAGAGCAGTAAGTGGGTATAAATATAGTAAGCTTGAGATACAGTAGTTCTTAATTATATTAAGTACACCCTAGCCTCTAATCTCAACTAAATGTACCTCACTATAATGAGATGCGTTATATGTGGCAAACGACTACATACTTGCTGTTAGCTTCAAAAGCCAGAATAGGGAATTAAAACTTTTTGAAAAGTCTTTACATATTCCCACAAAAAAAATATATATTTTGATGCAATGATGTGATACTGGTATCGGAGTTTTGAAAAAAGTCACGTATATTTACTGGAAAGGTATTGATTTATTAGTTAAATATATGTATTGTTATAGTTAGATTCTATAAACAGCCCTCATATATAGATGCAAATGCAATAATTTGCATCTGGACTAAGTGCAGCAAGGAAAATTCAACAAAAAGTTAGGATCTCGCCACTGTACTTAACTTAAGTTAAAAAGCGTTTTAAATTTAGCGGTTCAAAGTTTATTTTTTTTTGCGCGACAGGTATTACATGGATGTCTGTTTGATAATTTGAGCAGGCGGTAAAGCATTTAATTTTTAATTAATTTAACGCACTTCTATTGATGAATAGATGTGTGGCTCTTTGTAGAATTTTGACTTTTGATTAGGGCAATTTTAATAAATTATTTTTGGGTCTTCTACGTAGGAACAAACGCTCCGTTATCAACCCAATACCCTCTAAATTATTCAACATCATTCAACAAAAATTAGTTAGTACGACGAACTTGTACTAATACTTAATTGCAATGAAAGATGTCATAAATCTGCACAGCCAGCTACATCTTTAAAACAAATCGTGAAACCTAAATCACCGATCAATAAACCAATAGCTAGTCTTTCTCTAGACTTGGATAATCTCTGGTCTTATCTCAAAGATTATGGTGATCCAAGTTGGCAAGTCTTACCTTCTTATCTAGATATCGTGGTACCTCGTTTTTTAAATATCCTCCAACAGCTAGATTTAACCATCACAGTGTTTGTTGTAGGACAGGATGCAGCAGTTAAAAAGAACCAACCAGTGTTACAGTCTATCGCTGCTGAAGGTCACGAAATTGGCAATCACTCTTTTAACCACGATCTTTGGCTACGTCTATATTCAGACGAAGAAGTTGAGCAAGAACTAGCACTAGCCCAAAAGTATATCCAGCAAGCCACTGGTCAACGTCCTATTGGCTTCCGTGCGCCTGGATATAGCCTCTCTCCCACAGTCTTACGAGTCTTAGCACGACATAGGTATCAATACAATGCTTCGACTTTTCCCACATTCTTGGGGCCGATAGCACGAGCTTACTTTATGATGACCTGCAAGCTAAGCAAAGAAGAACGCACCAAACGCAAAGCTTTATTTGGCAGCTTTAAAGACGGTTTGCAAAGCCTCAAACCCTACCAATGGTGCATAGGTGCATATAAGTTAATTGAGATTCCCGTCACCACTATGCCGATTTTCAAGGTGCCAATTCACTTCAGCTACTTAATGTATCTGAGTAGATTTTCTCCGGCTTTGGCGTTGCTTTACTTCCGGATTGCCCTTTGGCTGTGTAAACTTACTGGCACTCAGCCTTCTTTACTACTACATCCGACAGATTTTTTAACTCAAGAGGATGTACCAGAACTATCATTTTTTCCCGGTATGAACATCCCCACCTACAAGAAGTTAGCGGTATTGCGTAATGGGCTGAAACTTTTAAAGAGTCAGTTCACTATTTTGACTGTCGGACAACATGCCCAGTTCCTGACGAGGCAATCGATATTAATACCTAACAAAGAGCCAGAACTTACACGGTAAAGCATTCAACAGTTATTGAGGTCTAAATAATCTTCACTCAAATAGGTTACTTCTAAGCTGATGCGCTTTCAAGTTGCATATTTCAAACCGCTATAAACATGCGGGGACGCAAATATGTAATTTTAATGACGATTAGCTTAGAAATGAGGTTCAGCAGGATTCTGTCACTGCTCACTGTTTTTTGATTCAAATTATCAAGTAGAGGAACTTATGAGTCTTTTTATTCTCTTACCGGCGTACAACGAACAACAGTCAATTTCTCCCTTGTTCAGAAGGTTTCAGACATTGCAGAGTCTCTGCGACATAGATATCAAATTGATTCTTGTCGATGATGGTAGTACTGATACAACTGCTCAAACCTCGTTAGATGAATCGCACTCGCTAGGTATATCACTCAGATTAGTACAACATTCCCAAAATGCTGGCTTGGGTCAAGCAATCAAAACGGGTTTGACAACCTTTTTGGAGGTTTCTCAAGAAGGCGATTTTGTAGCCACTATGGACTGTGACAATACTCAACCACCAGAACTACTCATCAAGATGTATAACCTCATCGTGGCTGGTAGTTGTGATATTGCGATCGCATCCAGATATAAGAAAGGTTCTAGAGTTATTGGCTTATCAACATTTAGAATGTTGATGAGTTATGGAGTGAGTTGGCTATTTAGAATTATGGCTCCTATATCCGGTGTTAAAGATTATACTTGTGGATATAGAATCTATAATCGCTCTTTGCTGGTTAATCTCTTTGAGTATTATCGTGATAATTTATTCACAGAAAAAGGCTTTGCTTGCATGATAGATTTACTCTTGAAAACAAAACTCTTCAACCCTCAAGTTACTGAAGTTCCCATGGTTTTGAGATACGATCAAAAGCCGACTGCTAGTAAAATGAAAGTACTTAAAACTATTGTCCAAACGCTAAAAATATTGTCAAAAAATATTTGGTTTTCCCAAACAAGCAATAATTCATTTAAAGTATACAAAAATCACCAACCACTAAAAATTCCAGTCGAAGCGGCAGCTCGTCATTAACAACAATCGGCCTGGCTCCCCAAGACGGCAGTGGCTACCCTTAAAAAGGGAGACTTTGATTCCGGTTCCCCTCTTTTTAAGCTACGGTGTACACACAAGTCGGAAAAACACTATCTATAAAAGATTTGAGCTTGGTAGTTTGGTAGGGTGCGTTATAGACGGTAGTCCTAACGCACCGTCAAAGATTTACAGTGCGTTACGCTGGCCCGATAACACACCCGACAACACCACTAGAACAGTTCAAATCTATGCTGGCCATACTTGTGTGTACACGTTAGCCTTTTTAAGGGGGGAAAAGTGCCTAAAGTCACAGCAAAACACTTTTCAAACAACCTCTTAGTTCCCCCTTATAACCAGTCCTTTTATTGATGATTCAATGTGAATATACCAAGACAAATTAACAATAAAGCAAAAATTTGTTTAACTCCAAAAGGTTCTTGCCAAAGTAAGTGAGCTAAGAAGGATACAGCAACATAGCTAATTGCAACACTGGGATAAGCTACAGAAATTGGTATCTTTTTAAGAGCGTATATGTAAAATAAAGCAGCAACAAAATAGGACGATAATCCTACCAAAACATAGGGTTGTAAAAATAAATTTATTTTGTTACCAGAACTTGAAACAGCACCAGCTTTGAGACTAATCTGTCCGCCAATACCGATAATAATTGAAGTTACTAAAGCTAGATAATAATTCACCCTATTATTCCTCAATTCAACTGACAATTGATAAATTTTATATTGCTTGAAATAATTTTCTTATAAAACGGGAAAACTATGGTTATCCCTTTAGAGGGAGTTGTCATGTAAGTACTGTATAGAAAAATGCTTAAAAAACCTCTGCTTAATTTTTTGATTCTACCTATTTCTGTCTCCTGGCTATGTGTGGGAACACTTTTTGATTCTAAAGCTAATGCTTTACCAGGGCAAAGTACAGAGGAAGTCAGTGCTTGGATTAAGGCACATCCAACACTTCGTCCCAGAAGTGGAGAGCAATTGTTAGTCCAAAAAAGTGATACAGCAGCTCAAAGATTTACTTTTTTAGCGTCGGTTCTACCTCCTGGTAAAGTAGCATTTGCCAAAGACCGTAGTATCATCCGTAGTGAGCGCTTTAGTATGTATGATGCCATTAATGGCATGACTTTTCAGCGCCTCCAAGAATCTTTGCGGGTAATTTATGGTTTTGATATCTATCAAGATTATGAGCGCGCTCAAGTAATTTACCAGTATCCTAACCAAAGTGCAATTAACTCGGCGCGTCATGCTAAGACCCCCATTAAAGAGGCTTTGCAGGGAGAATTACGAGTAGGCGATCGCTACGCCTACTGGGTAGAAATTGCCCAACCCAAAGTAGGTAAAGCTTTCACTGGTCAGATGACTATTTTACTCAAAACCGACTTAGATAAGTTGCAAGCTGAATTGCGAACTCGTTAGACTTCTTGCAAAAATACTTGAACCGTCAGAGACTCAAGTCTCTGCCTAATAGCAAAAGTCCGTTGAAACGGACTAAAAATACTGTTATTAGTCGGTTTCAACCGACTTGAGTATCAGCCAGAAAATTTATTTTCTGGCGAGTATCCGACTTTTGCAAGAGGTCTGTTGAAGAAGGGAACGCTTAACGCTTAACAGGGGATTAAATATTTTTCCTTCAACCGCCAAAATTTTACTTGTTTTTCTCAGTCCCTAGTCCCCAGTGCCCAGTCCTTTTCAACTTAATCCCATGGAAGTGAGAGTTTGCCACTGTCCAGAAAAGATACTTTCAGCTGCTAGGGAAATTCGGAGTAAATCTTCCTTTAGTAGGGGTGGCCAATCAATTCCGGCTTTGCGACCTGCGGAAAAAAATTGTTGTGCTTTAACGCTTAATTGATACAAGGCTAAAACCAGTTCTCTATCTAGACTAGAGGCATCTTTGAGAGCTTCAAATACCACTTTCAACGCCAACAAAATCGAAGTTATCTGACCCGGTACTGGCGATTTCCCCTGCTTTAAACGCGTTAAGAGGGCATCTGGGCTTTCTTCAGTTGCGATCGTCTGGTCTATGAGGAATTTGCGAGCTGTTTCGTAATTCATGTATCCAGAGTAGCGCAGATTCGGGTCTTGAGGGGAGTGATGATTGCTGGGTAACTGCCGTATCTGACATTTAAACGATGAGCGATCGCTTTTACTTGGGCTATGGTTCTACCTCTTTTTATTTGGCGTAAACCTTTGTTATTATGATGTCGGCGTAGTTTCATAAGTCATTTTTTATTGTTTTTTCAATCCCTAATAGGGATTTAGGTTAATTAAAACGTCTTAGCCTTGAAGATACATCCGTGCCTAGCCTATTTCAATCCCTAATAGGGATTTAGGTTAATTAAAACATTAATGTAATCCTTCTTGATAATCCTGTGGATTATCAGTTTCAATCCCTAATAGGGATTTAGGTTAATTAAAACTAGCGATTTGCTAACCGTATCTGTTGATTGGAATGCCGATGTTTCAATCCCTAATAGGGATTTAGGTTAATTAAAACCGTTTTTCCAATCAAGCCAGCACAACCAGCACGTTTCAATCCCTAATAGGGATTTAGGTTAATTAAAACCTGTAAATCTGAGTTTTCCGTGTTCAAAGACGGGGTGTTTCAATCCCTAATAGGGATTTAGGTTAATTAAAACTCCATAGCAACGTCATACGCTACACCAATACAACAAGTTTCAATCCCTAATAGGGATTTAGGTTAATTAAAACAAGTCACAAGTTTATTTCATCAATTTAGGTGGTGGTTTCAATCCCTAATAGGGATTTAGGTTAATTAAAACAGGAGTGTAAAAAATCTTTTCGGAGCCATAAACAGGTTTCAATCCCTAATAGGGATTTAGGTTAATTAAAACCGCGTGCTGATCTACCAGGGGGATGAATCCAAGCATGTTTCAATCCCTAATAGGGATTTAGGTTAATTAAAACATTCGTGCGATCGCCCTTTCAAAAACCTCTGTATACGTTTCAATCCCTAATAGGGATTTAGGTTAATTAAAACTTAATCAATCACAGTACTAGTAAGCCTAGTTCTTCTGTTTCAATCCCTAATAGGGATTTAGGTTAATTAAAACGAGTTGCATCCAAATTTAATCGCGGGGAGAAAGCTGGTTTCAATCCCTAATAGGGATTTAGGTTAATTAAAACAGTAGACGGAAAATATATGTTATTAACAGACGTATTGTTTCAATCCCTAATAGGGATTTAGGTTAATTAAAACGGCCGGGGTCTGCAAGCCTTGATATATTTGGTTTTCAAGGTTCAATAGTGGCAACCTATAGCTAAGATACCTTTTCAGAGGTTTGGTTGTCAAGATCGCAAGAATGATAAATAACCTCAAAAGCAATTCTGGTAAGCATTTGGGGTGGTGGTGTCAACCTCCGAACTCCTCAAAGAGGATTCAAAGCTAGAGAGGATAGGCTTTTCAAGCACAAAATCTTGTCTTGTCTGAAAAACACCTACTGGTTGACACCAACCTCAAGCGAAAAACACTGTGGTGTCGATAGGCATTTCACCACCGATGCGCTCAATCTTGCCTTGACAACAAGCGCAAAGGAAGTAAAAGCGAATGCTGTCTTGGTCTGGCTTGATGACTTTTGCAAGACGCGATCGCAGTTTAGCATACTGAGTTGGTGTCAGATCGCACTCAAAGACAGAGTACTGCATCCACTGTCCATAAGATTTGAGGATCTTGTGAATTTTGGTACGCCTCTTGTCTTCTGGTATGTCGTAAGAAATCACTACATACATAGAAAGTAGGGAGTGGGGAGTGGGGAGTAGGGAATGGGGAATGAGAGTTATGTTATTTCATGATTAGAGGTGGATATTTATCAATTTCTTTGAGCAAATATTTAGCTAATAAACGCGCTTGAATTTCTAAAGATTCTTGATAGTTTTTTTGTTGCTGCATTACAGGATGTTTAAATTTATCTTGCTTCTTTTCTTGGTATAGTCGCAGGAAAATATGTAAACCTTCTTTAGTAAGTGAAACTGCACCACTAACGGGTTCGATAATAAAGTCTTTTGGTGCTAACATGCGGCGATTAATAGCTGTGAGAACAACAGCATCTACTATCAAAGGTCGAAATTCCTCCATCAAATCTAATGCTAAGGAGGGTCTTCCATAGCGTTCTGTGTGCAAGTATCCTAAATAAGGGTCGAAGCCAACAATATTTAAAGCACCTTGAACATCGTGACGTAATAAGGAATAGCCTAAGCTTAAAAGAGAATTGACTGGATCTACAGGAGGACGACGGTTACGGGTAGTAAAGTTGAAATTATCAACGCGAATTAGTTGATTAAAACAGCCAAAATATGCAGCACTACCAGCACCTTCTAAACCTCTGATAGAATCGATTGATGTGGCTTGATCGATGGATGCGATCGCCCTCGATATTTGAGTAATACCAGCATTTAAATTTAGTTCTGGATAACGACGCTGTGCTTGTGATAAAGCATAACGATAATTTTTGAGTTTACCTCTGACAAAACCTTGGGTAACGTGAATAGCTTGTGCTGATTCTCCAGCCGCTTTCCATTGTGCTGAACGTAAAAAAATGTTTTTACTCATCTCTGGTTCTAAACGAGCAATATATTTACCTGTAGTAGTGAGAAAAGTTAAAGGAATTTTTTGATTGATTAGTTCTGCGATCGCGGCAGGAGAAATACTTGCTCGTCCCATAACTACTAAACCATCAATTTTAATCAAAGGTACATCTAAAATTGTCTTTTTATCAAATTTAACATTCAGACGCTCATCAGTTTTACCAATAAAAGAATCATCTTGTGTAATGTAAACTGTTCCCATAATTTCATCCTATTAAAAGTCTGTAACTAAGCAAACAACATCAGCCTGCACGGGTTTTATTACCAGAGCAAGATAATTTTTTTAGTACAATTGCAAAGCTGAAAAATTAGTTAGCTTCTTGATAATTTCTGACTTTATCTACAGCTTGGGGTAGACATTGCAAATACAAACTGCATCCCTTGCAGCGTTTGCTGTAAACTGCTTTTGGCATGATTCCAGTTTCTAAAAGATTTGTGACAGCTTGAATAGTCGCGATCGCACTTTGCCGTAACTCTTGGTTAATCTCTACTAATTGGCGTTGATGAGAGTGAGCATAGTAAATATATCCAGTTGTAATATTTTGTCCTGTCATCTCTTCCAAACATAATGCTTGGGCACAAACTTGTAATTCATCATTATCCCATTCACCTTTGCGCCCCCGCTTGTATTCTACAGGATAAAATTGACCGTTTTCGGCTTCAATTAAATCAGATTTACCGATAAGTTTGTATTTTTCTGACTTCAGCCAAATTGCCCTAATTTGCCAAGTTTCTTCTCGCTGCACATCGCCTGGAGTATGAACGCGATCGTGTAAAGTAGTGCCTTCAATTGTGTATTGATTATCTGTAAACTCACCTACACAAAACATCCGCCAGCAACGATGCGAACAATAGGCATATTGATTCAATGCCGCAATCGGAATATATTCAGTGTCCATAGTCAGTTGTCAGTTATTAAAATGCAGAACGTAGAAGTATGGATTATTCATTTTTAATTTTTAATTGATTTACGTACCATTCCCATACCCATTGTTGTTTTTCGTCCGATTCCTGCATACAAACTAAAGTCAGCTAAGGCGTTAAGTTGTTTAATTTGTATTGGTTCAATTTCTCCTAATAATCGATAACTAACTTCGCCGACAATGCCAATAAATTTGCTGCGGGAATCAGCTATAATTTCTGTGCGAATATTGATAAAAGAGGGAAAAATTGACTCGACAGCAATGTGAGAAAATTCTATACCACTGTATTTGTTCCACCGTGAAAGCAGAGAGTTGAAGACACATTCTCTAGTAGGGAGAGTATTATCATACTGTCCTTGGCGAAAGGCTGTGGGTGTAGCGAAGGTCAAATTAATAGAGTAATTGCGATCGCTTGCTTGCTCGTACAATTGAGCATAGGTGCAAGCATTCGCCCAAGGTTGGGTAGATTGGGGTGTACCTTGAATGCTGGTAATGTACAAGTCGGCTGGGCCAAGATGCCAAGGGTGATTGGGATTAAGATTAAGCCATAGTTGCGTTAGTTGGCTAAAGAGAGTGTCATCTAATAAAGAGATGCGCCACCAACAAGGTGTACCAGTAGGGATAGGTTGTTGATGCGAGAATTGCAGTGGCATACCAGATTTTGATTTATACTGACTGCGTTCCTGTCCTCTCATTACTTGTAGAGGAGAGAGAGTGAAAGCTTTGTCGGCGGTGGAGTCGTGCAAGCGATCGCCCAATTCTCTATCTACAGAACTAACCAGGGTTAAAAATAGGGCGTGCAGATGTCTACCAGTGAGATATTGTGGTGGAATGGGTGACTGTGGTAATAAGTTTAATATTAAGCTATGAGGCATACTTTCGTTTTTTACTTGTATACTGAGTGCTTCTTGACTCTACAGTAAAGTGCGGTATTTCCTGAAGTTCAGCTTCATCCAAACTATACTGTTCACAAACCAAGCTTAAACGATTTCCCTGTGTTTTGACGGCATTGACAGAATGGGTTAAATCACCTTGAAAGTAGACTAGGGTGTTAATTTGCGGCTTAATTTGCCCAAGTTGACGTTTATGCGATCGCAATACCAATTCTCCTCCGTCCATGTCATCAGGTACACGCACATAAAGAACACTGACAAGTGCAGGCGGATCAATAGTTTTACAATAGGAACGCAGAGAACGATCAATGTGCGGATCGACGCGGGAGCCTTCCTTTAGTTGTAAAGGATTGAGGTAAAATGCATTACAACTTGGTTGGAGAGCTAAATCGAGGTATGGCTTGAAATAGGGGAACTGTTGTTCTACTGTGGGGAGGTGCGATCGCCTGAACACCACAGAAAATCCCTTAGTACCAACAAAATCGCGGTTGAGGTTGTTGACAGCAAAGTAAGGACAAGCTTGGATTTCTCCCCATAAGTCGTTGAGGTAATTGTTGGGGAAGGCGTTGGGTTGTTGTTGATAGTGTTTCACTGTGGATGTGAGAGAATGGGGGGGCGATCGCTGAATGTGGTATTTAAAAGTTTAAGACTGTGGAGTAGTGATAGTAAGATGCTTTTAAGTGAAAAAAGACTGCATAGGGAGAAATACCAATGAGAATTGATAATTATAATGCAGCAAAAGCACTAACTGAAAAATTAAAAGAGAGCTTACCAATTAAAGCACGCGCAGGAAAACCATTTTTGAAGACATTAAAGCAACGAGGAGAGGATGCTGATCCTAATCGGGAGTTTGAGATTGATTTCGTTGGCTATTCTGGAGATGAAGGCGGGATTATGTGCGGTTTAGTCAGTGAAGCACATAATCCAGAAAATAAAGAACGCTATGTTATTTCTATTACTCATCTTAAGATTGATTCAAATCATCCCTTAGCTTCAGAAGTACAAGAGTATCAACGCCAGCGAACTCGTAAGTTAATGTTGCAAGATCAAGCAGGTTTTGCCGCCGAGTTGCTGGCGCAGGCGTCTGCAAAGAAGAAAAAGCGTAGTTCCGGTTTCGGGAAGTGATTAACCTTTAAAACGATATGCCATCCGAATTGGAAGTTTTACCTCTTTGTCATCAAAATTATAGTATTGACCTCGCATTTGCACATTCTGAATTAAACTAACTGGAGGCATGTTTACCACATCATAGCTAATAACTTGATTAGTAAACATGACATCTAAGGGATTTAAAGGATATGTACAGGTGAATAAACCTTCGGCAGTTTTAGGTTTAGTTAATGGTTCAGCTGTTACCTCAGCCTTACTCATCCATTTCCCTAAACGAATCCATTTTGGTAACTTAAGTTCTTTTTGAGTAATCACAAAAAACTCAAATTTACTTTCTGGTGCTATTTCTTTCGCTCTACCAAAACTAGGAATATTTTTTTGGGTTTTCTCCATCTCAACATGGTAGTTGTTGTTAGCATACTTCCATGTGTTGAGGATAGCAGAATGGTTGAGCGATCGCGCCGGAGTTACATAAATTTCTTGTTGATTGAGCGGCGTTAAATGCTCCTCATATTTTGGTACTTGTTCAGGGCAAAAATAGCGATAAGAATGTTCTTCAGCAACGGTAGTAGAGTAGACTGTGCTATCAACTAAACCCAGTGCATAACAGAGAGCATAATTATGAATTACTGGCTCTGTTTCGTATAATCTGCCGATTTCACGAGTTGCAAAATAGAGGCTGTCGTGTAACTCTAATTGACAACGGTAAATAAATACCATTACTCTTTCCCCGCTTTAGCAGAAGTTTTCTTTTTAGTGATATGCTTACTTGCATAAACTTTAGCTTCAGCATCAGCTTTTTGCAAAATTTCTTTGATTCCTTTTTCACTTCCTGTTAAAGTTTTGACTTCATTAATTAGGGATACAAAAGCATCACCAATGAAATCAGTATGAACTATAAATTCATCAGCCATTAACGCCTCAATTGCACTTTTAGCAGCAGTGATTACATCATCTTCATCCAGAGGATCGGGTGGATTTAGAGTATTGTTAGCCTTCATTTGGTCGTATATTGCTTGAGTCCAACGCAGATTACTAGTAATTTCTCCATCTGCAAACACAACACCAATTAACTCATTTCTAACGCGGCCAGTACGGGTTGTTTGCGCTCCATAATGGCGTGTACGCATGATGTTATTAAAAACGTAAAGAAAGCTAGCTTCAGTAGGGTCTTTCAGGGTGACAATACTAGGAAAGAAAACTTGAGGTCTGATGTGGTCTTGTTGATTTATTCGGCTGGTGACTTCACCCGGTTTAGAACCATTTTCACCCTTAGAAGCCATTGTGCCATTTTCAAAAGGAGCATTAAGGGTGAATGTTTCATGAGATTCATCGAAAGCTGTAATTGAAAATGCCGTATCTACTACAACTTTTGATTTTTCAGAACCAGAATCACCAATAGCAAAACCATAAATAATGCAATCAGGATTATCCATTGCAAAATTCACGTTATATTCGCATTCATCAGCAGTCATCAAGCCATAGTTACGTAACAATTCTCGACCAACTAAACGCTCTGGAGTAGATTGCTTGCGCTTGAACATTGACAGTCGGCTAATTGTAGTTTTGTCTTTTACTCCGGCTCTTACTCGTGCTTTATTTAGTTCTCCATCTGTCTGAAATAGAGGATAAGATTCAGTGATGCGAATTGTCAAGAAATGGGCATATTTACCCATTGGTTTGTAGGGAATTTCAGATTGAAATAACTTTGATTCAACAGTTTTTAGAATTGTCATAATTTATCTCCGCAGAATTATTTACTAATTGTTTAAGCAAGATGAGACTTATTAATTGTCGTCATCAGTAGATTCAGTTGATTTATCGTCTTTACCTGCATTTTCTTTATCGTCTTCTAAACGGTAAAGAAACTCACAAGTATCACGAATTAAGTTGATTTGTCGGCCTGCTAAACGAGCGCGATCGCCTGCAAATGATTTTTCAAACACCTCCGCTACAAAATATCGTGCAAAATCTAAAACAGCTTGCCGTTCCTCCTCGCGTTTACTCATCACCCAACGTCCTTCAGCAGTAGAAGAATGAACGCGATCCATGAGTTTAAAAACTTCTGCTGCAACAGCCGCAACTAATGTATCTCCTTGAAACACGCTTGACTCAGCTTTGAGTATAGTTTCTGCTGCAATATCAATTGGTTTCAACACAGCATTAGATTTGGGATTATAACGCTTATTAGCTCTGTAAAATCTCCGATACAAATCTGTTAATTTCTTGGGATGATTTAGACTTGATACTTCTCCCACAATTAATTGCTCCATATTGTTGTCATATTTCACACAAGGGTCAAAACAAGGATAAAAGTGATAGGCATAAAGCCTAATTTTCTCAATTCGCGCTGTTTCTACTCCTTGGTTACGCACCCAGCGATTGAGGTAAGAGAAAACGTACAAAGGACTGGTTTCAAAATCTTTTGCTAGTTCTGTAAATCTCCCCCAGTTGGCATCGTAACCAGTTTTACCTTGTCTAGCATTCACATCAAGGTGAATAGCATAGGCGGCGGTAAGGACATTTAAAGGCGCTGGATATTGGATACTGTTTTCATTCCAGCCTTCAAGAATGTAGTCAAGACGGAAGCGATCGCGTCTTACTAATGCACGGAAAGCATGAGGCGCACTATCGAGGAAAACGCTTTCCTCAAATTCTGCACCATCATTAAAAGGTGGAATTGGTGACTCTGAAACCACAGTTTTAACATCTAAAATCATCGGGAAGGCAAACGCTAACCAACTAGGCATTACCCAAGATTCTGTATCTGTGCTGTCTCGTCCTGGTGGCAGCGCCATGAAGTAGAATGTTAAAGGCTGGTCTTCAGGATAGGAAAGCTTAAATGTGCGGTCTTTTTCAGGCTGGAGGTTTTCGTCGATTAAGAAAGTATCTACACTTTGGTATTTTTCTCGTTCAAAATTAGCTTGTAAATCCTTGCTGATAAAATGATTACGAACGCTGGTATCAAAGCGAGTTTGAGCAATACCACTGTAAGCTTTCTGCAAAAACTTGTTAGTTTCAGGTGTGAAATAATAAGTGGGATAAAAATAGAGATAGCGATATTTGCCATCTTCAAATCTTTTACCTACAGCTTGAGTTTGATTCATTAATATTTGCCTGAGCATCATCTCCACACCTGCAATACTGGAGATATTGCGCTTGGCATTAGAACCTCCTAACATTTGCTTGTTTGTATAAACTTGCGGCGTAAATAAAACTGCTGATTCCATCTGCTCAGTAACAGTGTAAGCTGAATGAGAAATTGAGCAGATTAATTGCCGTCCACGTCCCGGTTTTTTAGCAGCATTATAGTTACCCAACTCACTTAAGAATGTATCAAATTGAGTTTTAGCTGATAGCTGTTGATTTGCACTAGATAACATCACAACTCTTGATACCCAAAGCCTTAAATCATCCCAACCATCAGGTAATTCATACTGTGCAAGTATTGGAGAAATTAAGCTTGTTAAGTAATGAATGACTTGCTGACAAGTTTCTCTAACATCTTCAACACCTGGATGTTGTTCAAGATATTTAGCTGCTAAGTAATACCATTCGTAAGGTACTCCGCCAGTATTCCCTTTTAATTTATTTTCCTTCAGGCTTTCGTTAATACGCTGAATTTCTCGAATTGCAGGTAAATATTTTGCTAAATTCCAAAATTCTGCAACTTTATGAGTCATGTTTAAAGGAGGAACGACTGGCGATTTTTTGTCTTTCTTATTAGCTGCTTCAATCCGATTTACAGTTTCCTCCCAAATCTTGCGGCTAATTAAATCTCCAAATTCTGCTAATTGGTCAATACGGATATCATCAGCAAATTTAAAATCATAATCTGCTGGTAAAACATTTTGTTGCTGAAACTTGACTAAGTTATCACTACGGCTTTTAGCAACAGAAGCTTTATTAGTATTTAAAATGCGTAATGTTGCATCTAAAGCCACTTGCATTAAGCCTAAAGAATCAAAAAATAAATTGTAATATTCAGCATATTTCATACCTTTACCATCTCTACCAAATCCCGTTTGTCTAAGACGTAATTGACCTGCACAAAGAGATTTAATATTGTTCACTACTCGGTCTGGTAAATCTGACGGCGATATTGCAGGAGCATTACGCGCAGCCAGATAAATTACACCTGTTGGCAGATATAACAAAGGTTCATAGTAGATATTTCCATCAGTATTCAGACTTGTATGAGCCTGAATTAAAGAATTATTAACTACATTAGTTAAAACGCCCCGATTCTCAGCAATACTGTGATAGGTGAATTTCAACTGTCCATCACTTAAAAAGTGGAGAACTTCTTTAAGTTTCGGGTGTTCTGCATCTTGGGGATGTTTAACAATTGAGGCGAGAGAGTCAGCTAATAAAGTTAAACCTGATAGTTGTCGCAGAGTGCGATCGCGCAATACTGGATTCAACCCAAATTCCGAAAAGTTCCAGTTAGTATCCCAGCGACTTTGTGCATTATAAGCCATGCACAATAAATCATCAATATATTCTTGATAAGCCTCTGGATTGTTTGGATTGATAAATTTATCCAGTCCTAATTGGCAAACTTTTTTATCAATAATTGGACGATGTTCTGCTAATGGCAATTTACGGCAATCATTCGGCACGTCAGGGAATTTTTCAAAGTCATGTAAAATAAACCCAGCAATCACTAACCGTCGTTCTCTTTCTTTCACCACTCGTCGGACTGTTGTATCGAGTTGCTGTAACCGTCTCTCAATTAAATTAGCTGGGAATAATCCATTTAATAAGTGTGTATTCAATGATTGATCAGCAGCATTATCTCGTCTGACTTTAGTTTTTCCTGCGGCTTCTCGTTGCTGATCGATGGCATCAAAATACTTTCCACCTTTAGCAGTTACACCAATTGCTATGCGTAAGAGATTTGGTAACACATATTCAGCAAAATCTGCCATTACCGAATCATCAGGATTTTGTGCCTGAATTGCTTCGCGTAGTAGTTTTAAACTGAGTAATTCTGCTTGGGTTTCGATAGTGCGGTCTGAAGAATTACCATCAAATCCAAAATCGCCTGATAACCAATCTTCATCATTAGTCATTTTATAATTCCAATTTTTTACTCTACATCTTCTAGCAATTTGGCAACTTGCTCTGGAGCCGGAAGCTGATTTTTTAGTTCTTGAGGCACTGTTGAAACTACTTGATAAGTAGCTACACCAATTGGTTTATTTGATTCTCTCAATGCATACTCAACAATAGTTTTATCTTTGGATTTGCAAAGAATAATTCCGATTGAGAGGTTTTCGTCTGGTAGTCGAGATAAATCATCCAAAGCCGCCAGATAAAACTCTCGTTCTAGGTCATCTTTGCACTTCTCTAAAATGACTATATTGTGAGTCCATCCAATTTCTGCCACCATTGGTGGCAGAATTTCTTTCGAGTGGTAAGTCAGGTAAAAATCTTGCATTCTCCAAATATTACGAGCAGAAAATCCGCTAATTCCAGGAAACTCTGCTTGTAAGTCTTTTGCTAACTGTTCTACTACGGATTTTCCCCAACTAGCACCTTGCTGTTGAGTAACAATTATCTGTCCAATGTCCCAGTAGAGGTTAATCATCTCACGATTAACTGCTTTGAGGGCTTCGTACTGGGCTGAACGAATACGCTGTTTTATTTCCATTAGTAAATGTCTGTAAGTGTCTGAAATGGGGTTACTCATAACTGAAATTGATGTTATGGCTTTTTCAAATTTGTGAATTTTTCAGTTATCGCTTGCGGCTGGTCGAATTCTCACCCTACCTAATTCAGCAGTTACAATTGCACCAGATGCTAATTCATTTCCATAAAGCGCAAGTACTTGCAAACAAACTGATGATTGCTGTCTGGAATTGAGATTGACTAAGCGCAATATGCCGCAATGGGGAATCCCACGCACAATTGTTAACTCTCCGAAGTCCTTATCTCTTGTTATCAAAATTCGACTTTCGCGGTAAGCTGTTGCCAAAATTTCCTCGTCTCCTGGATCTTCAGACCAATCTCCAGTCCAAACAGCGTCATAACCTGCGGCTATTAAATCTGCACGTACTCCTCCCCACACACAAGTATCTACAAGTACCTTCACTATTAAGACTCCACAGGTATTAGTTCAATTCGCTCGTGGCCTACAAGCCGACGAGCATAGACTAAACAGGCTAGTACATCTTCCCTTTCTAACCAGGGATAACCCTCTAGCAAAATTTCGATTGTATCTCCGGCCGCTAACATTTCTAGAACGTGTTCAACCGCCAAACGACGACCTCGAATAATTGGTTTACCGCCAAAGATTTTGGGGTTGACTGTAATTCTTTCCAAAAGTTGTTGCTCGTTCATGGTTTACCTCAAAACAGAGAGAGAAGCGTCAGTTAAGATTTACTGCTTGAAGTTTGCTTTTTAGCTATACTCATACCAGCCATCAGCTGAACGCTTCTGGGGGTTGAGATGACTTACGCCTGAACTTAATGCCGCAAGCTATTATGAGCTTCTCTCTCTGATAAGAGATTTTCTGTTTATATGAAGAAAATTCCACATAAACCACAGAGAGTTTACACTGCTATTAATCGGTATTTATGTTTTTGACCAACTCCAGCCCAAGCTGTCTCAATCTCGTAACCTAGTGTGCGAGCTTTCTTAAGGGCATCTGCAAAGGGATAACCAACTTTTACAGCTAGTTCATCGCCCAAGTGCCATGCACCATCCCGCAGAACTTCAATCAAAAGTTCAACCTTTGTTTTTTTGCGCTTTTTCATTTATTTATTGTGTTTGACTACTATATGATTAGACGCTACCCAAAACGATAGCTACTGTCAAGACAATAAGTTATAGACTTATTTGACTTGTTAAATATGTCAGAACTAGATAGCGGTTATTACCTCCTCTATTTTTGTTAGTCTTAAGATGTAGACGGAGACTCACTACAGAAAAAGTGAGCTAAATCCCTATCAGGGATTGAAACAAATACGTCTGAACTTACTGGCGTAAGCTTATTCTCCGTCACATTAACCAAAATCCCTATCAGGGATTGAAACCTCAAACAACCCATATCTCATCTCCTTTGCTTTTAAACGTGTACGCCAAGGTATCCAACAGCAGTGCAGATTGACCAAAAGCGATCGCACAACTTGCACTAACATCATGAAAGCTATACTGATCGCTAATTGGGTAAATCTGAAAATGCATCGGCAATCTTAGCCGCATCCGCACTTCAGCCACGGGACGGCGAATCACGTAACAAACCAAACCCTCTTTTTTCAAACGTTTGTTAATTCCTCCAATCCAGTGGTTGTCTGGTTGCCAAATTTCCACACCTGTTAAAACCTGAACTTTCCAAGCATCGGCTATTGGCTGCAAGTCCCCAGAGTAGGTAAACTTCCAGTTCAGCCGTTCCTCGCGGTAGTCACGCAACTTCATAAATGCTAGACAGTGATCAAATCTACCTTTAGCGATGGGTTGTCCGGTGCGTTGGGCGGTTTCTTGGAGTGTCCGTATAAATGCTGCTTCCGTCCACATTTCAATTTCTAAATTGCCCAAAATACCCGGTAAATCATAGGTTTTAAATCTGTCTACCTCATTTTTTTCCGTTAAATCATACAATCCACATTGCAGAGAGCTAGAACCACGAAAATTATAAGCATCTTCAGCAATGGGATTCCCGGATTTACCTGAAATTGCTTGCCAATCTTTTGCCCATCCTGAAATGCGTCCACCTAAAGATTTTAAACTAGTTTCAAAAACCTCCTCACAAGCTTGTTGAAACTTCTCTCGGCTTTGTGCATACTGTTGTTGAATTGTGCGATCGCCTAATTTCCAAAACAAGTAAAATGACTGTACAGCCCCCCAGCGACGATAATAGCCGTGAAAATCGTTGATTTTGCGATATTGCTCTCTAATTATGTTGTGAAAAGAGGGGCGATCGTAAATACTATTTACAATTAAAGGTGGCGAATCTACTTGAAATAAACGCTCTACTAAAAAATTAGGAACAAGAGCATAAACTGTGAAATTTTCAAACTTAATTTTTTGACCATCTTTTTCATATTCATCATGTCTTCCTAATCGTCCCAATCGTTGGATAAAAGTACCAGAGTCCGACGATTCAAACATTAAAAAATTAATTTTAAAATCAACCCCTACATCAATTGTGCTAGTGCCAATAACCAAATCAGCCGCTAGACTTTGCTCCTTTTCTACTTTTCCTGAAAGTCCCGTATTCTCTCCTACCTTTAAGCCATGAGGCTGTAAAAGTTCTTGAAAAAATGGAGTCAGGCGCTTGACTGCTGCAATTGAGTTCAAAATAATTGCACCTTTACTTCCTGGATACTGCTGAAACTGAGTCAAAATTAAATCACTATTTTCTCTAAACCAAGTTTCAGAAGCTTTAAAAGAAGGTTCCAATGGAATAAAATTCAGCGAAATTGTTCTTGCAACTAGCCGCCATTCCTGAGATTCCAATTGCTGCCCTTGCTCTGGTATATCAGAAAACTGATATTTATTTGCTTCAAGCGGATTAATTTCTTGACAACGAAATCCTGCTACTTTTAATCTATCAATTAAATTTTTATCTGGGGTAGCTGACAGAAATAGAAATTTTTTGCGACGATTGGTACAGCGAATTAACAACATTGTGTTAATCACGCTGGCGATTTGAGGAGCAGCAAAAACGTGAAATTCATCAAAAATAAATAAGTCAAAATCTTTATCAATTCTGCCCCATAGTTTATCGGGACTATCGCCACGAATTATATAAGCCCCACGATGTAGGTAGTGAAAAATATCAGGGTTGGTAAGTAAGGCTTCTCTTTGGTTAGTGAGAGTTGCGATCGCAGCTCCTTTTTTCAATCCTTCATTTTCTGCATAAATTTCTAAATCAGCGCCAGAAAGACGTACTACACGCGGCTGATTTTCTGGCTTAAATTTCTCAATATATCCTTTAATCTGCGTTTCTTGATCGCGTGCGAGTTCGTTAGTTGGGTAAAGGCCAATAGCAGAACCTTCTCCTTGAAGAACTTCTAAATAAGCAGCCAAGCTTTTACCATCACCAGTCATCGCTGTATTAAACACTACGTCAATATTTGGATCGCGCAATGCTTCCAAAGTCGCTGCTTGATGCCAAGAAAGCGACCAATTTTTTGGTAGTTGCACTCCGTCGGGTGTTGGGACGGTTTGAGAATAAACAGGCTTGAGAGTAATATTGTATACTTTTGTCATTTGTCTTTTCCTTCCACTTCAATATCTTGATATTCCTGGATACTCCCTTGTCGGATTATCCATAATTTACCAGTCACATCTGCTGCTTCAAGTCCAGCAATTAGAGTTTCTGTAACTGTACGGTAATCTTCAAAAGTAGGGCGGGGTGATAAACGAATGACTATAATTCCTCTATAGTGAGAAGGAATATATTTAAGACGATTTCCAAATTCTCTATCTATTGTTACTAAACACCTATTCTTACTCTGACAAATATCAATTAATTCTTCATCGTGAGTTGAAATTAAACCTTGTTCTCGGACAGTAGCAATATCATGTCCTGTAAGACGTAATAATGTAGCTACTCGCAGACTACCAAGATTTTCATCAAGTTTAATATTCACTTTTTTGATTCTTTTTGTAATCCTAAAGGAATTTCTACATAGCTATCTCTTGTCATCTCCGCAGCGTATGCAATACAAGCAAAGATATCTTCTCGTTCTAAACCAGGATATTCTTCCAAAATAGTCTCTATTTTTTCTCCACTTGCTAGAAGGTCGAGAATTAAACTAACCCATATACGATGACCTTTAATACAAGGTTTACCGAAACAAATATTTGGATCAATGGAAATTCGGGATAGTAAATTGTCCTTAGTCATTGGAGCTTCTCCAAATTTGTCGTAATTCTTCTCAATGAATCCTTTTCTCCTAATTTTATATTCGGACTTACACTTAAATAGTGTCCGTAACTGGTTGTTAAAAACTATATTGGCACGCAAAATAGAAGTTGGCAAGAGAGTAAATGTATAAAGTATACGGACACACTTTATGAGTCGAAAAGGTCAATCTATTACTCTGTCGATATCAGAACGCGATAAAGCCGAACTAGAAGCGATCGCCTTAGAATTTGGTATGATGTGGGGCGATCGCCCGAATATCTCCAAATTAATAGAAGCGATCGCTCAACGTAAGTTACTCATCGGTAACAATAACAATTGGAAAGAATCACGCATCCGCGCATTACATAGGTGTATTGGTGCATTAACAGACATTGGACAAATTGAACAAGCCCAAATCATTGCCAACTTACTTCTCGAACGTAGCGAATTATCAATACCGCTAAGAAACGAAATCGAACGTTTCCTAGAGAATCTTCCCCCAGCTTGGCGTTTGCAAATAGATAACTACATCCTGCGTCAGCAGCCATTTCAGCTTTCTTATCAAGATGCGGCGGGGCGTTTGTTAAACTTTACTGTACGCCATGCCAAAATCACACCCCACGAAAAGCGGCAATATCTCGATTGTTGGTGCGAAGAAACAGAAGGAAACTTTGATATCCCAGAACTAATTCATAACTGGAGTTTACGATTAGACAGAATTACAGATGCGGCTGTAACTTTAATTTATGGCGAGTGGCGTACTAATTTGGATGAAATAAAAGTAGAAATGCACTTATTTTCTGGTTTGGCTTTTGCCTATCAAGTTAAACCAGAAGATGATATTAATGAATGGCTACCAGATAAACCGCGAGTCAAGCGAGTTATCAGGCGAGTATCGAGTACATTTTGGTTTAGCCGCGAAGTAATGCAATACGCACCAGATTGTGTAGTGATATTACCAGAGAGTGTACGCGATCGCCTTAAACAAAAACTCCTCACCCTCTGTCAGTTGTACGATATAGAAACTAGGGAGTGAGAAAATGCCATAAATTAGTCGTTTTTTTATAACGACCATCCACCACCACACTTTCATGTTCGTTACAACAAGCAAAAGGCCATAGTCAGTATCCAAACCTTAGAAGTTTTGGAAGGTGAACTGACACCTAGACTTTTTAAACTGGTAACAGAATGGGCATTGATGCATCAAGTGGAACTGATAGAAGATTGGGAACTAGCCAGAGATAATCAAACTTTAAATAAAATTTCCCCATTGGAGTAAATTATGCTTAAAGATATTATTGCGGTTGAACCCAGAGAAAACTATCAACTGTATGTCTGCTTTGAAGATGGTACTAAAGGAGTAGTTGATATTAGCAAAATTATCAAATTTACAGGTGTATTTGCCCCTTTGCAAGATCATGATTATTTTGCTACAGTTCAAGTCAATCCTGAATATGGCACAATTCAATGGAAATCGGGAGCTGACCTCGACCCAGATGTAATTTATTCTTTGATTACTAAACAACCAATTCCTCAGTATCGGCTTAGTACATTCTCGGCTAATTCTGCTGATTGAAGATTACCAGAGAATGTAAGCGATCGCCTCAAACAAAAACTCCTCACCCTCTGCCAGTTATATGATATCAAAACTAAGGAGTGAAAAAAGTTTTGCTGACACTTGCACTGAAAGCTAGATAACATTAGATCCGGCGCATGTTTACTGTTCAGGAGTGCAAAATGTCTAAAAAGCTGGGTCAAAAAATTGCACCTACACCCATATCAACCGATATTGGTGTGGTGGATTTGATTGATAATTACTTCACTGCTTACAACTCAGCGCGTTTGCGGGAAATCTGCCAACTTTTGAGTCGCGATGTGCTAACAGAAGGCGTCACAGTAGGAGTCAGCCTTTCCGGTGCAATGACACCAGCCGGATTTGGTGTTTCTGCTTTAGCACCTTTAATTCGCAATGGCTTTATTGACTGGATGATTAGTACTGGTGCTAATCTTTATCATGACATGCACTATGGATTGGGGTTTGAACTGTTTGCGGGTAATCCGTTTTTAGATGATGTGAAGCTGCGTCAAGAAGGCACCATCCGTATTTATGACATTATTTTTGGCTACGATGTGTTGTTAGAGACTGACGCTTTTATCCGCAAGATTTTACAAGCAGAACCTTTCCAAAAACGGATGGGAACAGCAGAATTTCATCATTTACTGGGCAAATATGTCCACGAAATAGAAAAACAATTGGGAGTACAGCATTCCTGCCTGCTAGCTACAGCCTATGAATATAGCGTGCCAATTTATACGTCTTCTCCTGGGGATAGCTCAATTGGGATGAATGTAGCTGCTTTAGCCTTAGAAGGTTCGCAATTAGTCTTAGATCCTTCTATTGACGTGAACGAAACAGCTGCGATCGCCTACAATGCTCGTGAATCAGCAGGTAAAAGTGCGGCTGTAATTCTTGGTGGTGGCAGTCCTAAAAACTTTTTGCTACAAACCCAACCGCAGATTCACGAGGTATTAGGATTAGAAGAACGAGGACACGATTACTTTGTGCAATTTACCGATGCTCGCCCAGATACTGGTGGTTTGTCAGGGGCAACACCCTCAGAAGCTGTCAGTTGGGGTAAAATCGACCCCGAAGAATTACCCGACACCATCGTTTGTTACACCGACAGCACGATCGCCCTACCATTGGTAACAGCATACGTGATGAACAAGTGCCAACCTCGTACCCTCAAGCGGCTGTATGACAAACGCGAAGCCATGTTAGACAAACTACGTACAGACTATTTAGCAGCCAAAACCCAACCCTCAGACAAAGTTCCATCAGCAATGGCTGAGAGTGCCTCACAGCAAATAGCAACATATCCCTGCGGTAGGCTGATTCCGAACAGCCCGTAAGAGGGATGAGGTAGGGCAGGGGGCAGGGAGCAGGGGAGAAATAACTAACACTCACTCCTCACGGGCTAAACGCCCCGCTACCGCTAACATCACTCCCAATTCCCTACTCCCCACTCCCTACTCCCTACTCCCCATTCTTTAAATATTCCCGTAAACAGGAATTGCTGCACCACGGATATCTTTAGCAACTTCTGAGGCTAAAAAGCAGATGACTTGAGCTAGAGATTGGGGTTTTACCCACTTGTCAGCATTTTCTGCACCCATCGCTTGGCGGTTGCTGGGGGTATCAATCACGCTAGGAAGGACAGTATTTGCAGTGATATTAGTACCTTTAGTCTCATCTGCGATCGCTTTTGTCAACGCAACCACACCAGCTTTAGCAGCAGAGTATGCTGCTAATTGACCAGCAGGTTCTACAGCTGCTTTAGAACCCACTGTTACAATGCGTCCATAACCATGTTTCAACATGCTTTTCAGGCTATATTTGCAAGTCAAAAAAGTTGTATTTAGGTTTAAATTAAACTCGTGTTTCCAACTGTCAAAACTGTATTCGTGAGTTTTTCCCATTGAAAAGCCACCTACCAAGTGAATCAATACATCCACTCGTTCTATCTGATTAATCAGATTTTCTACTGAAGCTTCATCCTCTAAATTAGTAGAAACAAAGTGAATTCTGGCAAAATCGGCAGGCTGGATAAATTGTTTGAGGCGTTCAATTTCCTTGGGGTTACGGTAGGGAATTGTCACCTCTGCACCTTCTGCAATCACCGCTGGTGTCACTCCTAAACCAAGTCCACCAGTGCCACCTGTCAATAAAACTTGTTTGCCTTTCATTAGTTTCACACCCTTGAAAACTTTTATTTCTCAGTTCCCTGTTAAGCGTTCCCTGCTGTATTTTGCGTAAATGCCCGCTTAGCTGTTGATTAATTTAAGTGTAATTGTTAATAACTAATCTCTATGAAATCTTTTAATCCAGAAGTAATTCGTGCTTTAACTCCTATGTTTTTGGCAACTATTGGAGCTGCAGTTGGTATTGCTGTAATTGTTTCACCAAATATTTCTGACGCTAAATGGTCTGCTGGGCTTGGTTTAGCTGGAACAGCTATTGCTGGTGCTGCTGGACTTGCTCAAACATCCAAGAGTGAACAAGACTTTTCAGTAAAACAACAAGGAGATAACCTAGAAGTTGAAACCCCAGCAACTCAGCGCAGTGAGGAACATTAAAGAACATTAAACCCAATACGTTTCAGTTAGGGCTAAAAATCTGATTTTGCATAGGTTGGGTTGAAGAACGAAACCCAACATTCTCGCAGCTTTGTTGGGTTTTATTATCGCTCTACCCAACCTACAATTATCCTTAACTGAACCGTATTGGTTTATAAATCACTTCTATAGCAATCCTAATAAATTAGGCACATTCGATTATATCCCCCGCATGAATGACGGGGGATATAAGCATCACGTCTCATAAATAACCTTTGACAATATAGCCCAACTAAAAAGCCTGATAATTATCGCCAGGCTTTTTAATAGAAAAGTGAAAAAGCAGTGGGGGAGGGAGCAGCTTTCAAGGGTAGGTTTTTCATATTCAGTCTGAAAAAACCTATTTTTTCGTTC
>NZ_JCACKM010000053.1:0-43157 GCF_059505385.1 Desmonostoc vinosum | reverse complement strand
TTTAGTCCGTTTCAACGGACTTTTGCTATTAGGCAGAGACTTGAGTCTCTGACGATTCAAGTATTTTTGCAAGAAGTCTACTGTCTACTTCGCCTAAAAAATTATAAATTTGCTTAACCGAACCGTATTTGCTCCTACTCCCATTTTCAAGCTGAGAATAAGGGCAATCAGCAAATGCGATCGCCAAAATAACAAATGCAGTCGCCGAAATAGCAAATGCGATCGCCGAAATAGCAAATGCGATCGCCGAAATAACAAATGCAGTCGCCGAAATAACAAATGCGATCACCAAAATAACAAATGCAGTCGCCGAAATAACAAATGCAGTCGCCAAAATAGCAAATGCGATCGCCAAAATAGCAAATGCGACGGTTCTGTAATTGGGCGGCTTAGAGTTTTTCAACTCACAGGCTTTAGCCTGGACTTTGAGAGCGATTTGTTTGTCTGCACCGATACACCTAGTTTTTCAGCAGCTTCTTTCAACTTCTGCCCATAGGTAGTGCGATCGCATTTGTCCACATTTGAGTTATAAGGCTTGGGCTTAATATACCTTTACAATGAACAATATGCTTTGAAAGCGCGATCGCATCATTATAAGTTCTAGTTGTGTATACAGCTTGACTCGCAAGCAAAACATCTCTAATAGATAATTGTATAAACATTTTGCAGTAAAATTAGTCCTTTAGATAGAGGAGGGCAAGACGGATGGCTCGTGTCATCATTGTGCGCCACGGTCAAAGCAGCTATAACACCGAGCGTCGTATCCAAGGGCGCACTGATGTGTCAAAATTAACAGAAAAAGGTCGTGATGATGCGATTAAAGTAGGTAAAGCCCTCAGCAATATTGTATTTGACGCTGTTTACAGCAGTCCTTTACAAAGAGCAAAACAAACAGCAGACATTATCCATAACGAGTTAGCAACTCATCCAGGAAATGCTGGTTTGCAAACTTCTGATCAATTGTTAGAAATTGACCTTCCCCTATGGGAAGAAATGCTCACTGCTGATGTAAAAGAGAAGTTTCCCGAAGACTATCGTACTTGGCACGAACGCCCCCACGAGCTGCGGATGTTAGTCAACGATGCACAGGGAACAAAAGAACATTTCCCTGTCCTTGCTTTGTACGAGCAAGCGCGGCAGTTCTGGCAAAAAATTTTACCCCAGCATCGAAACGAAACTATTCTCATAGTCGGGCATAACGGCATTAATCGCGCCCTGATTAGCACGGCATTGGGTATTTCTCCCAGTCGCTACCATTGCATACAGCAATCTAACTGTGGTATTTCGGTACTAAATTTTGCCGGTGGATTAGAAGCACCCGTTCAACTAGAGTCGATGAATCAAACGCAACACATGGGGGAAATTTTACCCTCATTGCGACCAAACCATCACGGAGTCCGATTGTTGTTAGTGCGTCATGGAGAAACCGAGTGGAATCGCCAAACGAGATTTCAAGGTCAAATTGACGTTCCACTCAACGACAATGGGAGGCAACAAGCCCAAAAAGCAGGCGAATATCTCCAAGAAGTAGCTCTTGATTTTGCTGTTAGTAGTTCTATGCTGCGTCCCAAAGAAACAGCACAAATCATCTTGCGTCACCATCCTAGTGTAAAGTTGGAATTACAAGATGGGTTGAGAGAAATCAGCCATGGACTCTGGGAAGGAAAATTAGAAACAGAAATAGAGCAAGAATTTCCTGGAGAGTTGCAGCGCTGGCGGCAAACGCCAGGGGAAGTACAAATGCCCGAAGGAGAAAATTTACAACAAGTGTGGGAACGCAGTGTCGCAACTTGGCAATCAATCGTCCAAACAGCATTAACTAACAAACTCCAAACTGGATTAGTAGTGGCTCACGACGCGACTAATAAAACCTTGCTGTGTCATATTCTGGGTTTATCTGCGGAAAATTTCTGGAATTTTCGCCAAGGTAATGGTGCAGTCAGCGTCATAGATTACTCCTCGGAACTCAACGGTTTACCAGTATTGCAAGCAATGAATATTACCGCCCACTTGGGTGGCGGCGTACTAGATAAAACCGCAGCAGGAGCTTTGTAAAGAAGTCAAAAAAGCGGCGTTGCATACTCTGAACACCAGAGTTGGGCAAACTAACGCTCAGGAATCAGGAGGATTTTGCACTGGGGACGCGGGGACGCGGGGACGCGGGGACAGGGAGAAATTTTAATAATTAGTAATTACCCGAACTTGATATAACTCTTAATTCCTCACTGATAACTGATAACTGTTTATGACTGAACTGCTGCAACAAGTAAGGGTGATTGACCCAGTTTCAGAAACTGACCAGATAATTGATGTACTGATTGCTGATAATTGTATTCAAGCAGTCGCCCCATCTATTGCTGATATCACCTCTGATACTCAAATTAGAGATTGTCGGGGATTAGTTCTGGGGACTGGATTAGTAGATTTGTATAGCCACTCCAGCGAACCGGGGTTTGAAGAACGAGAGACTTTATTATCTCTATTGCAAGCTGCTGCTGCTGGTGGCTTTACCAGAATTAGTATTTTACCCGATACCTCTCCAGCCATTGATAACCCTGCGATGGTGGCACAGTTCTTGAAAAAGATGCAAGGACGTGGAGGTATGATGAAAAATGTCTCCGCGTCCCCCTTACAGGTTAGCCAGTTGCCTGCTCCAGGAAACCCTCCTTACTCACTAGACTCACCGCGTCCCCCCATCTTTGCGTCTTATTCTCTCTCTCATCTTCATACCTGGGGTGCTATTACTGTTGATGTTGCTGGGAAACAAATGACGGAATTGGCAGATTTAGCAGCAGCAGGAGTAGTTGGTTTTACTGATGGTCAACCGTGGGAAAATTTGGGGATAGTGCGGCGGGTGTTGGAATATCTTCAACCCTTGGGCAAACCAGTGGCGTTTTGGCCATGCGATCGCCAACTCAAATCAAACGGTATCATGCGGGAAGGCTCGGACGCTTTTCGGTTTGGTTTACCTCCCGTACCCGCCAGTGCTGAAACAGCTGCTATCGCTGCTTTGTTAGAATTAGTTGCAGACATCGCTACACCAGTACACATTATGCGCGTTTCCACAGCTCGGAGTGTGGAGTTAATTGCCTCAGCTAAGGCTGCTGGGTTGCCTATCACCGCCAGTACAACTTGGATGCACCTGTTACTAGATACCAAAGCCATCAAAAGTTACGATACCAGCTTACATATAGAACCACCTTTAGGTAATCCTAGCGATCTGGCGGCGTTGCGTGCAGGGGTACGTGCAGGTATTATAGATGCGATCGCCATTGACCATGCACCTTACACCTACGAAGAAAAAGTCCAAGCCTTTGCCGAAGCGCCACCAGGGGCAATTGGTTTAGAATTAGCATTACCTTTACTATGGGAATATTTGGTAGAAACTGGAGAATTTACAGCCTTAGAATTATGGAGTGCTTTGAGTACTCGACCAGCAGAATGTTTGGGACAAAAAGTAAATAATATTGTTCCTCATCAACCAGCTGAACTAACTCTATTTGACCCCCAGCAAACCTGGAAAGTCGAGCGCAAAAATCTATATACACTCTCTAGTAATACACCTTGGCTAGGACAACAAATAAAGGGTCGTGTTGTACAAACTTGGTGTTAAATACAACCAGTTATGGAACAGTACAGTGACTCATTTTCTGCTTTGTTATCTCTAGAACCTCTCTTAGAGACCGAACAACAAGAACTTTTACAAATTAGAGATGACTTTCGACGTTACCTGAGATCAGGCAAAGTTTCTGAAGGTCAGGTAAAGTTTCTTGTAGTTGCTCCAATACTGAGGTTAGCTGGCTTTTATCGCTATCCTGTTGAGATTCGTTTAGAAGAAGATATTAGTGATATTGAAGTTGAAGATGAAGATATCAAAATCAAAGGAAGATTTGATATTTTAGCTGTCAGTAAGGTTAAGCATACAAAAACTCAAACATATTTTTGGATACTGATCATTGAATCTAAAAATAGTCAGATTGATATCTCAACTGGATTATCTCAACTACTCACATATGCTTATAAAAGTTTAGATAATCAAAAATCAGTTTGGGGTTTAACAACTAACGGTAGAAGTTATCAGTTTGTTTATATCCAACAAGGGCATCCTCCTATTTATCACTTGATGCCAGAATTAAATTTTATGGAAAAAGAACGGTCAATTCAGTTGTTACAAGTTCTTAAAGCACTTTGTCAACTATAGCAATCCGCTGGTAGAGAGTAGGGTAGGGAATCAGACTTTTCGAGTTGAGGACGGTTTTTTCAAAAATCAAATAGGAGTCCTATAAAACTAGGAAAGGAATGGGATTAAATCCCTAAACTTTCCAGTAACTCTGCTGTTTTTGATCGCTCCACTAAAGTATTGGCACACAAAATACCAGACGCCGCCACCGCAGGGACACCGATTCCTGGCATGGTACTATCACCGACGCGATATAAACCCTGTATAGGTGTATGTGTACTCGGAAACATCCCCTTACCAGCTGCGATCGCTGGGCCATAGGTTCCTTGATAACGTCTTAGATAATGAGCATGAGTCAGCGGTGTACCAATAAGTTCTAACACCACACGCTCGCGAATATTTGGGATAATCCGCTCTAGGGCACGATATAAAGATTCTGCTTTTTGTCGTTTCTTCCCTTCATAACCATCACCACGTTCCCATCCAGCGTATGGTTCGAGAGTATAAGCATGAAGCACATGATGTCCCTCTGGGGCAAGAGTCGCATCCCACACACTCGGAATAGATATCATACAAGTATTACCTGCTACAGTAATATCCTGACTAGAATCGTGAATTACCACATGATGTCCGGTTAAATTTTCTAACCCAGTGGCACGAATACCTAAGTGTAGATGCATAAAACTGTCAACTGCTGGTGTTTCTAAAGCAACTTTGCGGTAAGATGCAGGTAAATCATCAGGGTGTAATAGCTGATTGTAAGTATCCCAAATTGAAGCATTAGAAATCACCAGAGGTGCTTTGAAAACTTCACCTTGGCGAGATTTTACACCCACAACTTTGCCAGATTCCACCAAAATTTGCTCAATGTGGCATCCCAAACGCAACTGACCACCCCAGCGTTTTAACCCCCTCACCAAAGCCTGGACAATTGCACCACTCCCACCCACAGGATAGTCAATTTTAGCGCGGGAGCGTTCCCCCAGCATAAAGGCGATTTCAGGAGCGATCGTTCCATGTGCCTTTAAACCAGATAGCAAAAAACATTCCAAGTCAATTAGCCGCCGCACCCAAGGGTCTTGTACCGTTGCATCCATTACATCACCAGCAGCAACTTGAACAAGTGACAAGTAGGGTAACATCTTTACTAGGGATAGTGGATAGCGTCTGAGCAATACTAAAACCACTTGCCAATCTGCCCTCAAAGCCAAAGTAGGAATACCTTTCATAGCTTCGTACAGCCCTAACAAACGTTCCGTAAATTGCTGGAATTCGCTAGCACCTTGAGGTGTAATCTTAGCGATTTGTTGATAATAAAGTTCAACATCGCGATAAACTGTCAAACTTCCTTCAGGAAAGTGGTAATGTCCCAGGGGATCATAAGATATAACTTGAATGGATTCGCTTAAAATATCCAGAACCTGTTTAATCGGATTTAAACTCTGAACATCACCCAAACCACAATAAAAAGAAGGGCCAGAATCAAATTCAAACCCCCGTCGTCTAAAACTATGGGCAGCACCACCAGCAATTGTATGACTTTCACACACAATCACCCGCTTACCATAACGAGCTAGCAAACTAGCAGTACATAGCCCGCCGATACCACTTCCAATAACTATGACATCACTATCTTGCATGTTTGCCCTTTGTTAGTTGTCATTTGTCATTTGTTCTATGCTAATGACCAATGACTAATAGACCCTTGACTCCCAACACTTGACCAATGACCGAACCACTAATTGAATTAAAAGGTGTTTCTAAATCCTTTGGTAGTAATCAAGTTTTAGATAATGTGGACTTGACAATTAACCGAGGAGAAGCACTGGGAATTATTGGCCCTTCAGGGACTGGTAAATCAACAATTTTACGAGTGATCGCGGGATTACTGACTCCCGATGCAGGAGAAGTTTTTGTGCAGGGGGTACGGCGAGACGGGTTGATTGAAGATGGTAGCGATCCGGTTGGTATTGGCATGGTGTTTCAGCAAGCAGCATTATTCGATTCGTTAACTGTGGATGAAAATGTGGGGTTTTTACTCTATCAAAATTCCAGACTACCGCGATCGCGCATTCGAGATTTAGTCAAAGAAAAATTAGAAATGGTTGGTTTGCCAGGAATCAGCAATCTCTACCCCGCCGAACTTTCCGGAGGAATGCGAAAACGAGTCAGTTTTGCTCGTGCAATCATGTCTAACCCCGATAGTCCCCAAGACAGCCCAGAAGTTTTACTATACGATGAACCCACAGCGGGACTTGATCCCATTGCTTCAACAGTCATAGAAGACTTAATCCGCTATTTGCAAAGCACAAGAGGAGTCTGTAGTACTTATGCCATTGTGACTCACCAAGAAAGTACCATCCGCCGTACAACTGATAAACTAGTGTTTCTCTATCAAGGTAAAGTGCAGTGGCAGGGTACAGTTAACGAAATAAACAGCACAGACCATCCGCTAATTAGACAATTTATGAGTGGAAGTGTGCAAGGGCCGATTCAAGTCGTCGGTTAATTTTAGTTGTGAGTGCTGAGTCCTAAGTACTGAGTGAGAAGAACAATACTCAAGACTCACCACTCATAACTCAGAACTAATTATTGGGTGGAGGAAAAAATGCGAGGTCTAACGACAAACCGCTTCGCGTCTACGCGAACATTTCGAGAAGGATCTGTAGGGTTACTACTCCTGCTAGGACTGGGGGTATTTGGAATAATTCTCTTGTGGTTGAATAGGTTTACTGCTGCTCGCAGTTCATACAAAGCGATTGTGGAATTTGCCAATGCTGGCGGAATGCAAAAAGGCGCACCAGTCCGCTATCGTGGTGTTAAGGTTGGTAATATTTCCAATATTCAACCAAAACCCAATGCTATTGAAGTAGAGATCGAAATTGCTCAACCTGACTTAATCATTCCCAGCCAGGTAAAAGTAGAGGCTAATCAAAGCGGATTAATCAGCGAGAGTATAGTAGACATTACACCAAAAACGACATTACCCCCTGGAACTGTTGTCGCTAAACCGCTAGAAAAAAACTGCAATCCTAACCTTATTGTTTGTAATGGTTCTCGGTTAAAAGGTCAGATTGGCATCAGTCTTGATGAACTGATTCGGAGTACAACTGAGTTAGCCACTGTATATAATGACCCTAGATTTTATCAAAAAGTTAATAGACTCCTAGAGACTTCCTCGGTGGCAGCTATTAGTGTGGCAGGACTCAGCCAAGATATCCGCAGTTTAAGTAAAAGTTTTCAAGGACAGTTAGGAACATTTGCATCCACTGCCAATTCGGTGCAACAGGCCACAAATAAACTCACAGCATCCACTACTAAAACAGTTAATCAATTAGGTATAACCGCTGGTCAATTCAGCACAACGGCAAATCAAGCGAATCGACTGCTAACCAATTTGGATAACCTAGTCACAACAAATCGTTCTTCCCTAGTTGGTGCTTTGAACAATATCACCGAAACTAGCAATCAACTACGCGTGACAGTCAGCAGTCTCTCACCCGCTGTCAATCGCTTAACTCAAGGAGAATTACTCAAAAATTTAGAAACTCTCTCCAATAATGCAGCACAAGCTTCAGCTAATTTGCGAGATGCTACTAAAAACCTCAACGATCCCAAAAATGCAGTCTTAATACAACAAACCTTAGACTCAGCACGAGTCACATTTGAAAATACCCAAAAAATTACATCTGATTTAGATGAATTGACGGGCGATCCAACTTTCCGGCAAAATCTCCGACAACTGGTTAATGGTCTAAGTAGCTTGGTATCTTCCACTCAACAAATGCAGCAGCAGACACAAGTTGCTGTCACCCTAGACTCGGTAAAAGCTGCTGTTAACAAACCAAATGCTCTGATTACTCCCCCAGTATCAGCTAAGGGGGCGACACCCAATAACGTCCCTTCACCTGCAAGAACCCCTCTAGCAAACAGATTTGAGGGTTCGTCACCGCTACGCACTAACATTATTAATCCCCCACCTGTTAATTTTCCAACTACTAACCCACTACCAACCCCTAGTTCATCTACCTCCAACTCATCCCAAGAAAATCTTCTCAAGCAGCTACGGGAGTATGGAAAACAACGGGAATCGTTGCAGAATAAGTAAATTACCCACACTGTACCTTCAATGGATGCCAACAAAATCTAATTAATCCAAATATTGAACTCAAAGCAATACTTGAGTTCATTTGTTCGGAGTCTCATAAGTTGACTAACTGCGGCATCTACTTAGGATTCGTGTAAAAATAAGTTGAACAATTTAATATTTGTAGTGCGGGCATCTTGCCCGCGCGAGCAAGATGCTCGCACTACTTATTTTTACTTGATGCCTTAGAATCACCTCGGTTTTAGCCAGGGGAAAGGTCAATAGCCTTCAACTTAGGATAAGCAATACGTTTGTGATGGAATTGTTGCCAAACTTCTACAAAAATTTGAGCAATTTGTGTCATCTCCTCTCGTGTTAGTCCAGAATTTACTAGTTGATTATCCTGCCATCTCGCACGGAGGATATTGTTGAGCATTGCTAGGGCTTGTTCTGGGGTGGCTTCTTTAGATCCTGGCTTTTCTGAAGCTTCCAAGCTACGCAATGCCGCCTCACAAGAATCTGCTAACATGACAATTCCTGTTTCCCGTGACTGAGGAGTTGGGCCAATGTAGCGAAAATCTGCTTCATTTACGGTTATGGTAGGATCTTCTTGCGCCCTCTGCTGCGCTTGGTGATAAAAGTAAGCAATCTGCATTGTTCCCTGATGCTCTGGAATAAAGGCTTGAATTGCCGTAGGTAAAAGGTGTTTTCGTGCCATGACTAACCCTTCGCTGACGTGCTTTTTGATAATTTCTGCACTCTTCCAAGGGTCGTTAATTTCTGTGTCATGTTTATTTGGCCCCCCCATCTGATTTTCAATAAAAGCTAATGGGTCGTGCATTTTGCCAATATCGTGATATAGTGTTCCAGCCCTAACTAATTCAACATTACATCCTAATTGTTTGGCAGCGGCTTCCGCAAGTGTAGCGACAAACAGTGTGTGCTGAAAAGTTCCGGGAGTTTCAGTCGCGAGTCGTTTTAATAAGGGACGGTTAGGATTTGCCAGTTCTGCTAGACGAATTGAGGTGACTAAATCAAACAGTTTTTCTAAATAAGGACTCAAACCCAAGGCGACAATACTCCAGGCTAAGCCAGATAAAGCAAATAATGCCGCCTCTCGCAGTACGATGTACCAGGTTGAACCAAAAGCAGCACCAATCAAGAGTTTAATAACTAGGTAAATACCACCTTGGGTTAGAGCGATCGCAACCCCCAATAATGCGAGTTCCTCGCGCGATCGCAACTTTTGAGTCATATAAGCGCCTAGTATTCCTCCAGCAGCACCAGCTAAAAGCGCAATCTTGCTGACATCTAAGGTGGCTCCCAGGATGACTAACAGCAATCCGACAACTGTCATACCCAAAGTATGACCGTAGAAGCTACCCAACAATAAACCGATCGCACTCCAGGTGGTATAAGTCACTCCCATTGCTAGCAACCCTGGCGTACTCAAGGTTAGCAACAATACTAATAGGCGATCGCGTTGCCGCAATCGGTTTTTAGTATGCCGTTCTACCCAAACGAAAATACTAATTGCACCAATGATCGTGCCACCCAACTTCACCAACCCCAGCCAATTCACTTGTCGGCGGATGAGGTAATACTCTTCCAATACCTGAAATTTCCAGGCATTAATCGGCTCTCCTCTGCTCACAATCACCTCACCATCTTGCACCTCCACCATTACAGGTGTAACCCCAGCCACAGCTTTGAGAGCCTGTTGCCTTGTTTGTTCTTCATCATTTTTCAGATTCGGCACAATCACAGCCAACAACAGTTTGATTGCTAAGGATTCGGCATCTTTTGGTACAAATGATTGCACTTGCAACCTCACCGCGTCCTGTAAAATACTATTAGGTAGTCCTGGTGGAATGCCTTGAGTCAGAATTCGCTCTGCACTTTCATGGATTCCTGCTTCTGTTTTTTCCCACTCCTCATCTGACAAATCTAACAGGGCAGTTTCTTCGTATACTGCTTCTGGATTAGTACTCTCTAACTCTAAAAGTTTGGCTGTGGCTTGCACATATCTTTGTCGTGCTTGGAAGATTTGAGCGATCAGCAAAGATTGGTGTCTATTAGAAGTCGTGACGCGATAAGTGTCTAGTTCTGCTACTGCTTGTACAAAGTCAGTTTTTTGGGAAAAATCGATGGGTTTTACTTGCTCTGGAACTACTTGCAAACTTTGAAACTCGGAGTTTGATAACCAGCCTCTAGATGTAGAGGTCACTTGTAGAGAGTTGATTGGCGTCGCTGTGGCATCGGAGTAGTATTCTTTTCTGTGTACAGCTGTAGATGATGGAAATAAGGGGGGAGGACTTGCAGAAGAAACTTTTTGTCCAGACCCTTTCTTTTGCTGATTTTTAGTATTTTCTACCGATGTCACCAGTGCTTGCCATTCCAATTCTGGACAAGAGCGAAGATAGCGCTGGGTAGAGATAGTCAAAACTAAAGTGTCGAAAAAAGGAAAAGACCCAGCTACGGCACGGATTTCGTTACCATCATCCAGAAGTCGTTGTAAATTTTGGTCGATTTGTCCATTCGTTCGCGCATCAACCATTAAAACTGGTGCGGAACTTTTAGTCGCGGCTTTACGCCGAGCTTCTGTTTTTTTCCGATCTTCGATGCTTCGTTTAGAGGGAGCTTTAATTGTTTGCGGTGCTATGGTTCCTACTTTGAGTTGAGGTTGATTGTATAATTTGTGACCAATAACACCTGTGAGAGAAACTACTGCGATCGCTAAAATCACAGAGGAACGCTGTTTATGCACCCAGCCTAAACCGATTACATGAATGCCAGTATTAGTTTTGACTGATTTTGCCATTGACCTGAGCGCTCTTTCTCGTTTGCGGTTTTCGCCTTTGTCATTGGTTTTTGATAAGTTAGGTATATAATTTCTCCTCCGCTGCTTGTTTGTTCTGGCTCTGTGCCGCTGCTAGCGTGTTGATACCTATATTTTTTACCTCCATTTAATTCTTCCCTATTTCCTCACATGCTTTTTGTTGGCGAAAATAATATTAACGTGAGCGAATAACGTAAGGCGCTGCATAGACGGAAAGTGGAGCCAACCCAAAAGACATAGCACCTCCCTCTTCTTGTGATTCACTTCCATGTAGGGCATGATTATACATTCCTGACCACACAGCTACTAACGCATCAGCTAATTTTAGCATTTGCGAAAAATTGGTCAGTCCCCATGCACTTGAATTGGCTTGCATCAGCAAGATTTGCCAATTTACGGGAATACCCACGGTGCTATTGTATGCTCCTGATAAAGCGCCAGTGATGGCACCCGTGATTTGTGAGTTCAGACGAGCTTCTTGTTGTCCACAATCACGATTGTCAGTAGCCCGCAAAACTGCAAGGCGAAAGTCTTCTAATGTACTGAGAAAGCAGTAAAATGCCATAGCAATAGTCCAGACGCTATGTGCAGTGTCTCTAGTCTTTTCATACTTGCTTAACTCGGTCTGTACCTTTGCCAATCCAGCCTTTTGTTCTAGTAAAGTATGGACTTTTAGTAATTGTTGTGGTAGGGATGTAGTTGTTTCTCCGAGAAAAGAAATTATTTGTGGGATCAGGGTTAAGGGATCGAGTTTTTCGGTAAGTGACTGAGCGATCGCATACCCTACGGCTAGTGTCCCATCTCTAATTACTGGATCATCTTCCCAGATTTTTAGTACATGCAACAAGTTTTGTCGCATCTTGACAGGATTTTCGTGAAAAAAAAGTACGACTGGCAGTGTGGCGAGTAGAGATGTTAAAGGAAAAGTCTGTAGTTTGATTGGGATGGAACCAGTTGCGTTGAAATGAGGAGATGCTTGTTGCAAATGCACTAGCCAATCATCTAAATCAAATCTACCAAGGGTGATTAAACTTTCAGTACCTAAAACCATTATTTTCCCCCAATGTAGAGGTATTGCAGGCAGAGTCTCTATATTGGGGGAATGTATATTATGACGATAGGCTAAAGCTTCTGTGAGGAATGCTCCCAGCAAAATACCTCTAAACCTGCTTACAAGAGAATAGTGCATATAACTTCGGGTTTCAGATTGCAGAATTTAAATGATGCACTAATGCTTGTAAGCCTAATAAGTAGCTTTGTACTCCGAAACCGCTGATTTGTCCAATAGCTACCGGAGCGATATATGAATGGTGACGAAATTCTTCCCGACAGTAAATATTACTTAAATGCACTTCTACTGTCGGTAAACTAACGGCAGCGATCGCATCTCGCAACGCTACACTTGTATGGGTATACGCCCCAGGATTAATCAAAACTCCTTGATATTTCCCTATTGCTTCATGTATGGCATCTACTAAAGACCCTTCATGATTTGACTGCATAGAAAATACCTTTACCTGCATTTTTAGCCCTTCTGCCTCTAAGAGACGGTTAATCTCAGGTAATGTTAACGAACCATAGATACCTGGTTCTCGCTGCCCTAGTAAGTTGAGGTTTGGCCCATGGAGTACTAGAATGCTTAAAGATTGCAAGGGTGAGCTGATCACGTTTGGGCTGCTAGCGACGGCGCGATCGCTCATTTACAGGAATTGGAATCAGTTCCGGTTCAGCCTCAGCTTCTGGCCCTAAAAGGCTTCCAATTAGCTTGCGTGCTAATTCCTTAAGCTTTTCCAGTAACTTCTCTATATAGTCCATTTAACTGATCGCTCCTGAGATACTACCTCAATTTTGATTAACAGCTACGCTGAAACGGGCGTATTTTTGCACCTCTAGCTTCTAATTGGGTCACGACACACCGTTTAAATTCGGTTTTGTGTTTTCCCTTACTTATTAGAGTATCACACTAGCAACCCAATGAACTGCATCTTCCCAATGATGGGTATTTTGATTCAATGGTTAATAGTCATCTGTCAGAAAATAGACATATAGCAATCCTAAATTATTCGTGAGAACTAAGATCCCCCACTTCCTTTGAGAAGACGGGGATCTGGACACCGCGAATTTTCACAAATCAGATAGGAATGCTTTATGGGGGTGTAGTGGAAGTATAAGCGCCTCAAAAATCAGGATAATTGCTTCCAGATGCACAGCAAGAGGAATCAGGAATTAAATCGCATTGTCATACATGATTTATAGTTGTATATCAAGATATAGGAGGCAAAAGTAAATGGTAAAATCCCCGACTAAACCTTTAACCTTAGAAGAATTTTTAAAACTACCAGAAACCAAGCCAGCAAGTGAATATATTAACGGTCAAGTTATCCAAAAACCTATGCCACAGGGAAAGCACAGCAAATTACAAGGTAAGTTAGTTACTGGTATCAATCAAGTATTTGAAGATAACAAGATTGCTCTAGCCTTTCCAGAACTGCGGTATACTTTTGGTGGACGTTCGACTGTACCAGATGTAGCTGTGTTTGCTTGGGAACGCATTCCTCTAGATGAGCATGGAGATGTGGCAAATGTTTTTCCAACTTACCCAGACTGGACAATTGAGATTTTATCTCCAGATCAAAGTCCAACGAAAGTAATCGGAAATATCTTACACTGCCTCAAGCATGGTAGTAGCTTGGGTTGGCTAATTAATCCAGACGAGCGCTCAGTTTTAGTCTATCCCCAAAATCAGCAACCAGAGTTTCTCGAAGAAGAACAGCAAGTGTTACTAGTTCCTGATTTAGTTAAAGATTTACAATTAACTGTAGGTGAACTATTTGGCTGGTTGAAATTATAGGCACAAAATCTAGCACTTTTCATCTTAACATTTAGTTCGGTTGCACTAGTAGGAATTTTAAGAGGAAGAAGCAAAGACAAATTGTTGCAGCGGTTGCAAAAGAATACTTAAAATTTTATTAATTTCTTTAATGTAGTATTCAATCGAGTCGATATAGACGATATTTTGTTCTAGTTTGAGAAATCTCCAGTTGGTACCACTGCTTACTGCTCCATAAATCACCTCAAGATCATTGCCTGCTCTCTGGTTAAATATTTGAGCAGCAACCATCGTGGCAGTACATTGTCCTAGCCCTGCTATAATATTCTCGTTTTTGGCTTCAATGATTGTTACTACTGGAACACTAATAAAATACTGCTCACCAGACGCGCTGAGCATAAAGTCACAAAAACCTGAGAGTCCTTGAGCCGGCTCAACGTTGAATTCTGTTCCCGAAAACAAGCTGATTCGATAATCCAACTGTCGCCTTACCTCAGACAATACAGGAGCAATCAGGAATTCGGAACGAGCTTTTTCACTATTAATAGCAGTGGCTAAAGTTAAGTTCTCATCCAGCAACCGCTTTAGTAAGTCAGAAGGTTCAACTCCCGCTACATCCATAAATAAATTGCGTTTTTCTTCCAGGGTTAAGCCAAATGCATCTCTGGCTTTAGTAAGATTAAAATCACTATATGCCATGGTAAAACAGTCTAGCGAAGATTTTTGGAATGTAGAGACGCCCTTTTAAAAATTTGGTGCGGGACTTGTACCCTATAATTACGAATTACGAATTAGTAACTAATTAAATATAGCCAGAAAACTCCACCTGCTAAAAGTACACAAATAATTCCTGCTACGCCAGCTAGGGGTTTTTTGTTCTTACCTGTGAACCACTCGGAGACTTTACCTGTGTAAGTAATCAGTTCTGTTGTATCTATAGTAGCGATCGCCCATATCCATCCAGCGTGCAATCCCCAAGCTATACCCAAATTACCGCGATCGGCAAACCTTGCTAATACCAGTACGATTCCCATCAACCACAGTCCAGGTAGTTGCGGTATGGTTTCGCGTTGTTCCCAAACTAAGTGTAACAAAGCAAAAATTAAGCTAGAAATTGCCGCTGCTACCCAAATTGGATAATCTTGCTCTAATTGAGTGAATACAAAACCTCGGAAAACTAACTCTTCTATCAAACCGACTAACAAAGCTATTGATAAAATAGGCAGCAAGTTGGGTGCTACTAATTTTACGTTCGATTTTTGCCAAGAACACCAACCCAACGCAAATTCCCCAATAAAAACAATAGCTAGGCTCAGTACTCCTAAGACAAAACCTAGTAATAAAGAACCTAAAATTGCAACATTGACAACAAAACCATAATCTGCAAAGGATGTGTTAGTTAACCAATTAATTCCCCAAAGAATTAGCGGAGCTAACAGGTACAGTGATGCTAGCAAGGGCAATTTTTGCTCTGGCTGCAAAGGTTTATTTGGTTGCCAATTAAGTAACATTGCTGATAATGTTGCGATCGGCAACCAGGACACTACCCAAAATATGAAAAATGCCATCACTACAACTGTCACTGGCGCATCTTTCATAAACGCCAGCAAGGTGTTGACTGAAGGCTCAAACAACGTTATTGAAATCAACAAAAAAATTACAATTAACTGCTTGCTAAGTAAATCAAGTGACGTACCCGACTTTGATGCTTACGCATACAGCGCGGGCTTCTCAAAGACTCTTCGCGCGAAGACATGATCTGAGCTTTAAGGGCGTGCGTCCCACGCGCCTTTATGTTGATAGTTTGGTTAGCGTTATTAGAGTTCACAACTATTGCTTTCAAACCAGTATTTTCGACTTTGTTTAAAAGTAGCAGCCGTAAATACAGTATCACAAAAATGGCAATTCCGACGCTCGATGACTCGCTACCGCTTCGTTATCATCGACCCGCAACTAATTCAATCCGTAGGATTGAGTTAGTTGCGGGTTGACGGTGAGCGGAGCTGAACCGTCAATTCGTCATTGCCCAATTGCCCAAAAATCTATTCTGACGCTCAACGAAGCGTTAGAGCGCGGGGCTTCTTTTTGGTTAAGCTAAATTTTCACCATAGAACCACTAGTTTACTGCCAAGGTAGGGATAAATTATCAAGCATTTGCCTGCAACTAAATCCCTACCATGATAAAAATTTACTCCTCCTCTTCCAAATCTTCTTCGTCCACTTCGTCATCGGAGTCTATATCTTGCGAAGTTTTTTTGTCAGTTTCACCAAGTTGAATCAGGTGAATATGCTTGTATCCTAGCCTAATTTCAAACTCATCTCCAGGCTTTAAACCCATTGCTTTGGTGTATGTAGCACCAATAACAATTTGACCGTTTTGATGAACACTAACTCGATAAGTTGGTTCGCGTCCACGTCCATCTTTAGGTGCTTCCGGACTGAGAGGAATTCCTCTAGCCGATAGCAAGGCGTCATAAAAATCGGTGAGATTAACGCGAACTTGGTTATTCTTAGTAACAGTGTAGTAGCCGCACTGCTTGGCTCTTTCTCGGCGTGGTAAATTGGAAAGTTCTTTAACTTTAGCAAGTAGTGCTTTTCCAGTTAATGGTGCGATTGCAGTTTCAGTCATTATGCTCAAATTTTCCTTACTCTCTCCAAACTGATAAACAATGTCTTCTCATGCCAGAATTTAGCTTTTTAGCATCTGCATAGAGCTACTTAGGACAATAGGGCGAGGGCTTAATTCCTGTTAATAGGAGCTACAACCGCTTATATTATGGTTGTCCACAACATATTGTATGTCGTGGTGATCACAGACATTAACTTCGGTGATTTTACGGCACTTTTAACCATCATTCGCCATTGGAAATGAAATTATTTTCTTTTTTGGCGCTACTGTGGCGGTGTAACTTCAAGCCACCTTTATAAATTGGGTAAGTTCTACTCCAAATAAGTCGTAGACCCAAAAAATTACAGGTTTTCTACTTTCAGCGTTTGCCTTTGTTGCCCTTGAGTTGTAAGATTTTCCCTACTCGTCCTCTCAAGCTTAGGACAGCATAGTATTTGAATAGGGTCTTACGGGCATACACCCTTTTGTCCTTTCAGCAGAGACATAAATTTTATTGTCCCTACATTACAAAGAAACAAAGCAGTAGTAGCCGCGCTTATGCGGCTGTTGATTCTGGTTTTGTTACTTCGTAATTTTATATTAAATACTAGCATGGACTAATAATAGCAAAATAGTTGTTTAATTTTGAATTAAACTTGCTGATGAACTTTTATCTAAATCCCTAACCTTGATTAGGGAAAAGCGGTGAGGATTTCCTGATGGTTTTTTGCCTAGTGAGTATTGCAGTAGATTTTTTATAAAAATTTATCTAACTTAGAGGAGCAGTTTTGACCAATGAGTTAAGTCTAAGATTTTTTTGATTGAGACCAAACAAAAAGCGCCCAGATGAAAGATGAAGTATTTTCGGCTTTCAGCCTTTAGATTTCCTCATTTTTTTGGTCAGAGCATTTTGTACGTCTGTCTATGGGATGAATAAATTTCTCTACATCTGCCAGCTGCTTTATCACTACCATCAGATGTTGAAAATCTCCTTTAACAATTCTATATAACCAAAAAATTCCCAATTCACAACCGCCTGAATGATTTTTCCAGCAAATGGCTATCACTCAAGTTGAAATTCAGATGTATTGATCAGCTGATATACAATTATTTGGGATGTTTTTGCCAAAAAGACAATGGATGCTGGCCTGTGTGTGGTGAAACCCCTCTTTTTTGGACTCGTAAATCAGGTAAGTGAAATATAAAGCAGCAAGTACCTTTTTTGCTGTTGAGCTGGAGTTGGAGATAAATGTCACCCACAACCCTTATGCAACTAAAATTTTAATGGTTATCCTGAAATTAGAATCAGTTTATTAACACCCAGCATTGAGTGAAGGACAATAAGAGTATTGATCGCTTTTGACGATCGCCTGTCTAGTGTTTATTTTCTAAGGCAGGTCAATAAATTTCAAGACTTTGGTTGGTAAAAATGGAAGTTTTATTTAAAGTCATTCGGCAAAAACAAAATTCCTCCCCTGTAGTGCAAAATTATCTGTTGGAGGCAGAATCTAGTAATACAATCCTGGATTGCCTCAATCAGATTAAGTGGGAGCAAGACGGAACTTTAGCATTTCGCAAAAATTGTCGTAATACAATTTGTGGTAGCTGTGCTATGCGAATCAATGGACGTTCTGCTTTAGCTTGTAAAGAAAATGTGGGCAGCGAACTTTCTCGATTACAAAAAATCTTATCTGCATCGGAAACTCAGGCAAATCCAATTCCAGAAATTACGGTGGCCCCTTTAGGTAATATGCCTGTAATTAAGGATTTAGTCGTAGATATGAGCAGTTTCTGGAATAATTTAGAAGCGGTTGCTCCTTACGTAAGTACAGCAGCAAGACAAATTCCAGAAAGAGAGTTTTTGCAAACACCACAAGAGCGATCAAGTCTTGATCAAACTGGCAATTGTATTATGTGCGGTGCTTGCTATTCTGAGTGCAACGCCCGTGAAGTTAATCTTGATTTTGTTGGCCCCCATGCCTTGGCCAAAGCGTATCGCATGGTCGCAGATTCTCGCGATCGCAACACCGAACAGCGTCTAGAAAGCTACAATGAAGGCACAAAAGGAGTATGGGGCTGTACTCGTTGTTTATACTGCGACTCAGTTTGCCCCATGGAAGTCGCACCCTTAGAACAAATCACCAAAATTAAACAAGAAATTCTCACACACAAACAAAAGAGCGATAGTCGCTCAATTCGCCACCGCAAAGTATTGATAGATTTAGTCAAAGCAGGCGGTTGGATTGATGAGCGCCAATTTGGTTTACAAGTTGTAGGAAACTACTTCAAAGACCTCAGAGGCTTACTCAGCATTGCACCTTTGGGTTTGCGGATGTTGTGCCGAGGTAAGTTTCCCTTCTCCTTTGAATCTTCCCAAGGAACACAACAAGCGCGAGCATTGATTGAAGCTGTGGAAAGAGAATAGGGACTGGGGACTGGGGACTGGGGACTGGGGACTGGGTAATTATCTTTCTCCCTCATCTCCCTCATCTCCCTCATCCCCACTCCCCTTACGGTATATTCAACGGCTGCCCAGAACGGTTGTATACCAAAATATCCCATTGCCCGTTATTACTGGATTCAAAAGCAATCCTGTTACCATTAGCGCTAATTGTGGGATTGCGGACTTCGGCTTGCAGATTTGTTGTTAAATTTCGTGATTGGCGTGTTTCTCGATCATAGAGAAAAATAGCCGATCGTCCCTGACGACTAGCGGCAAAAACAATGTAGCGACCATTATCGGCAACACTGGGATGAGAGGCGATCGTATCAAAGGAGTTTAAACCCGGTAAATCAACCAAATTCTGAGTCACCGTATCAAACATATAAACATCTTGGCTGCCTCTGCGGTCAGTGATAAAAATAACATATCTCCCAGAAACTTGCGGACTCAGTTCCGAAGCGAGACTGTTGAGACTCCGCCCCCCCGGATCAAACGGATAATTCAAAAGACGAGGATAGCCAACACACCCACCCAATAAACCCAAAGATAAAAATATAGGTACAAAAACAACCCGTTTCATGATTTTAGTCAAGGTTAGTTTTCAGTAGTCAAGAGCAACAAATCCTTTGCCATCAACGCACTTTTGAAGCATCTTTAAATTACGAATTACGAATTACAAATTACGAATTACACCCTACGGCACTGTAGGCGGTGTATTCACTGCTGCCCCATTGGGAATATCTAACTCTATATTCGGCCCTCTGTCGAGGACTTCAATATCCCATTGACCACGGCTAGCAGTTTCAAAGACAACATAACGTCCATCTGGACTGATATGTGGATTTCTCACCCAGCCACGATAGATGGGAGTGAGAATTTGCGGCTGTTGGGTAGCGCGATCAAAAAGCGCTACCACTGGTTTACCTTGGTCGCTCGTAATATAGGCAATGTAACGCCCGGTATAACTCAAGCTAGGACTTTCGGCAATTGTCTCGGCTCGATTTAATCCTGGTGTGCGAATAAACCGCCGTTCCTGCAAGTCATAGATCAACAGCTGCTGATTACCATTCCGGTTGGATATAAACGCTAAAAAACGCCCATTTCCACTCAAAGCTGGTTGCTCCTCAGTGTAGCGACTGTTGAGGGAACTAGGCCCTATAGGAATATCATTAGAACCGCAAGATCCAACCAGAGTTACCAAACTAAAAATTAGGCTCCAAGAGATAGGTTTTTGGAGCCTGAATATAGACGTAAATTTTTTCACCTCAAAATTCCGTCGTCTTTAAGCTTACCGCCAACCCAATTGTGCTACATATCATCGTCAAAATTAGTTGAGTTATCTGGCTCCTCATTTGGTTTTTCAATCGGATTATACGGTACATAATCAGTTGGTATCGCTTCATCCTCTTCACGTTCTCTTCGAGGTGTTGAGTCAGTTGGTGGACGGCGTCTTTTTGGTCTAGGAGCAACATCATCCTCGCGATTTTCTGGTCGCTGAGGCCCATTGTTGCTGCGACGTGGAGGTCTTCTTACCTCTGTGCCGCTTTCCCAATCATCAACATCTCTATCTCTTGAGGAAGATCCCCAATTATCTTCTTCAAACTTTTCAGAACTACGATTCACTGGACGCCCAGAACTACGCCGACGGTTTCTCTCTCCTGTTTCTTGCCTATCGCTAACGCTGCGGCGTTCTGAACGACGGGGAGGTTGGTCTTCGTAATAGTCTTCACGAGATGAACGCTCATCCCTGCTACCTCGAATTCGGGGACGCGCGGGACGTTCCTCTTCCTCATAAGGTAGTGGTTCTAAATCTGCATCCATCTCAGCTTGATAATTTTTTCTATTGTAAGAATAGTTTCTACTAACCTCTCGCTCTTCATCCACAATAGGAGTGTTACGCTTAGCTTGCTGAGTAGCTATACTCCGCAAACGAATACTTTCAATAGCAAAAAATACTGTCGTGCCCACTAAAAGCAGTTGACCAAATTGGAGAATTGGGTCTAACCGCCATCCTTGAAAGATGAGAATGAAGCCGCAGAGCAAACCTACCGCCGCGAAAAATATATCTTGATCTCTTGACAGTTCGGGGCGCACAGTCCGCATAAAATACAGTGCTGCCCCAGCCACAGCCAGGAAAATTCCCAGAATACTGGCTGAGTTCGTTCCAAAATTGACCTGAGCCAGAACACTGGCTGAGTTCAGCCCAAAATTTAGCATTGTTCTTTTCCCAATATCAAATCTATGTTAGCGAGTCACAATTAAAATCACTACTCTAATCATCACAATATATTAAAGCTTCAAAGCATCTAGCATAGAAGCTCTGAAGCTGTTTACCCAAAGGTAAAAAATTTTGTGCCTGTCAGCTATAGTCACCCTCTAAGAGAAAGTTCTGCCATGAATGCAGTTAAGCATACAGTTGACAGACTAATCAATTGTGGGAGTCAAGCAACTCCCTCAAAGATTATGAGCGCTGGATTTTATCTTTCTGGCTAATGAAAATTAAAGCAGCTGTAATTGGGATAACGACAATTGCAGCACCCCAAACCAGACTCCAAAGAAAATTTGCTAAAGAGGGCGTCATAGTTCTCAACCTTTTTTTACACACTTCATCATAATTCTAATGGTGTATCAGTTTCTTGAGAAGCCTCTGAGCATGAGCTAATCAACTTGTTAACTAACCTCACAAACTATGGAGCTAGCAGTTTCAACCTGTTTGTCTTTCATTGACGCTACTAGATAACAGTGATTTTGTGTTAATCCCTGGTGAGGATTGAAATAAAATAATAGAGAGATTACTTTACAAAGCTTAAGATTTTTCGCTGTTGTTGACGTGTTTTCTTTGTTCACAGATAGTAGCTTAAACAGATGAGTGGTGTTAATTTGATTACCTGGACTCTCGGCCCTGTGTTGGGAGTCATGACGTTGCTGTTTATTTTGCGGATTATTCTCACTTGGTATCCGCAAGTGGAGCTAAATCGTCTGCCCTTTAACTTAATCGCTTGGCCCACTGAACCTTTTTTAGTGCCGCTGCGAAAGTTAGTACCACCTATCGGTGGAGTAGATATTACCCCCATTATTTGGGTTGGTATTTTCAGTCTGCTACGAGAAATTTTGCTGGGTCAGCAAGGGTTGCTGACTATGTTGTCTCGTGTAAGTTAGAGAATGGGGAGTAGGGAGTAGGGAATGGGGAATTGAGAATTGTCATTTGTTATTAATTATTCTCCGCGTCCCCGCGTCCCCGCGTCCCCGCGTCTTCTTCATCTCCTGCTCTTACTGCGCTCAACTATTTATTCATTTCTTGCACAAAATTGGTATAAACTTTACCTTGCAAAAATTGCGGGGTTTCCATAATTTTTTGGTGAAACGCGATAGTGGTGGGTAGTCCGGTGATTGCACACTCCCTAAGTGCGCGTTTCATGCGGTTGATAGCAGTAGTTCTGTCTGGGCCCCAAACAATTAATTTGCCAATCAGTGAGTCGTAGTAGGGTGGAATTTGGTAATCTGTGTAAACGTGAGAGTCAATTCTTACACCGGGGCCTCCAGGCGGGAGATAGCCGCTGATCCTTCCAGGGGCGGGGCGAAAGTCGTGGTCTGGGTCTTCGGCATTGATGCGGCATTCGATCGCATGACCCCGCAAAACTACTTGGTCTTGAGTTAGCTTGAGTCTTTCTCCTTGAGCAATCCGAATTTGTTCAACAACTAAGTCCACCCCAGTAATCATCTCTGTCACAGGATGCTCTACTTGAATTCGGGTATTCATTTCCATGAAGTAGAATTTACCAGATTTATCCAAAAGAAACTCGATAGTGCCCGCCCCAGTGTAGTTGATGAATTGGGCAGCTTTGATCGCAGCTTGTCCCATTTTCTCGCGTAGGTCAGGATCAAGAGCCGGGCTAGGGGCTTCTTCGAGTAGCTTTTGATTCCGGCGTTGAATCGAGCAATCCCTCTCACCCAAATGGATGACGTTACCATAGTTATCTGCCAAAATCTGAAACTCAATATGGCGAGGACGTTCAATAAATTTTTCTATATAAACGCCGGCGTTGCCAAAAGCCGCGCCTGCTTCTCCTTGGGCAGCTAGGAAAAGTTTGACAAATTCATCTTCAGAATGCACCAAACGCATACCCCGCCCTCCACCACCTGCTGTGGCTTTAATCATCACGGGGTAGCCGATTTCTTTAGCGATCGCTAATCCTTCTTCTTCCGATTCTACTAAACCTTCACTACCCGGCACCGTTGGGACGCCAGCTTTTTGCATGGTTTCTTTCGCAGTCGATTTATCCCCCATCTGCCTGATGGCGTCTGGAGTGGGGCCAATGAAGGCAATGTGATGATCGGCACAGATTTCCGCAAATTTGGCATTTTCTGCCAAAAAGCCATAGCCAGGGTGAATAGCGGTGGCGTTCCGCGTTAAAGCAGCAGCAATAATGTTAGGAATATTTAGATAACTTTTGATGCTGGCAGCTTCGCCAATACAAACTGCTTCATCTGCAAGTTGGACATGGAGTGCATTCCGGTCAACCACAGAATGAATCGCTACCGTTGTAATACCCATTTCTTCACAGGCGCGGAGAATGCGAAGGGCGATTTCTCCTCGATTAGCAATTAATATTTTGTCAAACTTCATTTTTTAGTTTTGATATCACTACCAGTAGATTGACATTTTTTTACATCTAATTTAAAACAATGCTTTCGCTTGATTTCAAATTATCGCAGGAGATTCGCAACCCCGATCCCAAGCAAATTGACACTAGGTTGAGATGGTTGAAACAGTACAAACTATCGGCTCAACAATCCTAAATTGGCTACAGGTCTGATCTAGACTAACAAGATTACTGCTGTGAGTCTTTACCAGTTTCCTGTTGAGCTAATGCGATCGCTAGGTTTGAGTTTAGCTGAAACAGCAACGCTATTTTAGCGGCAGCTTGGCGCTTATGCCCAACCAAAGGAGCGATTGCATGGTGTCTTTCACGGTAGCTCTACTCCTTTTTACTATCACTGCTGCTGCTAGATTTCAGTAAATCTAAGATCCACTGTGTGAAATTTATCAAACCGAACACTGAAATAATTCGTAATTCGTAATTCGTAATTCGTCGTCATTAAGAATTACGAATTAGTCTTATGCTATATTCTATATTTAGACAACCCATGCGGATGTGGCGGAATTGGTATACGCGCACGTTTGAGGGGCGTGTGGCTTTGCCTTGCGAGTTCGAGTCTCGCCATCCGCATTTTTTAGTAACTGGCGACTGGGGACGCGCTTACGCGGAGAATAATCAATAACAAATGACAATTCTCAATTTCCCACTCCCCACTCCCCACTCCCTACCTCTAGTTTTTTATGCTTTTATAGAGATAGGTGAAGTTTTGTAAAAAACATTGACTGCTACTTTTACCCCAACAAACAACTTAACATTACCAGCAGCTTGGCATCGACTCACCCCGATTTGGCAAGGAGCCGAGGAAATAATTCAGCAAGGTTTACCTCATACGCAGCTAGCACCTGCTTGGCAATTGCTGCTTTTGGGCGATGGTTCACCAACACGGCACTTACAATTACTTACAGGTGAACCTACAGAAGTAGATGTAATTGACATGTCGTTGATTGGTATGGATGCTGATGCTGCTCCCGATTTAATTCAAGCTGTTCCAGGGCCGCGACTAAGACGACAAGTGTGGCTGCGTACAGCCTCTGGTCAGAGATTGGCATATGCCACCTCATGGTGGGAAGCTAGTCATGTAGACGAGTATTTGCAAAACCGTTCATTACCAATTTGGGCGAGTCTAGCTCGTCTTCGCACAGAGTTATATCGAGATGTCCAAGGAATTTACTGCGGTTACTCAGCCGCATTAGAATCAGGTTTTGATGTGAGTGGGCCTTTTTGGGGTCGCCATTATTTGTTTTGGCATCACGGACAGCCATTAACATTGATTTATGAAGTTTTTTCTCCTTATTTAACAAAATATTTAGGTTCTATGCAGTTGAGTATTGTGAGTACCCAGACATAGTTAAGTTAATTAGCGTTCAATCTGCGAAATTCAACAAAGCATGTTACAAAAGGTAACTGATCATAATTAGCAACTGGGAATTGGGGGGATGAGGAAGATGAGGGAGTAGGGGGACGACAGCACTTCTTTGATTAAAGACGATACTTAAGCTTACTTAAGCGTAGAGGTATGTTCAGTAACCGGGGAAAGAGGAGAAATAACAAACACTCATCCCCAATCCGCATTACCCCTAATCCCCACTCCCTCCGCGAGCGGTGGCCCCGAGTTCCCCAATCCTCTTGATTAGTTTGCAAGTATAAGGTGTTGGTTTCAATGGCACTGCCTAATGTGTCTGTTCCGATGAAGAAAAAAAAGAAACCGTCTTTGATGCTGACGTTTTCGTCTGCTGGGTTACTCATTGGTGGGAGCATAGCAGCATACTGGTTATTAACTCAGGGACAACCATTTGATAAGGATTTGCCAGTAGGAGCAAACATTATTCCTGGTGATGCTTTATTTACGGTTTCCCTGACGACAGATGCAAAACAGTGGCAAAAATTGCGAGAATTTGGCACAAAACAAACCCAAGTAGAACTGGATAAAAATTTAGTACAACTGCGCGATCGCCTTCTGACAAATAATGGTTATGATTTCCAAAAAGATATCGCTCCTTGGGTGGGTGATCAAGTTACAATCGCAATTCTGGTTCCACAAGTAGCAAAAAATCCTGTGCCTAAACCAGTTGCTACAAATACGAATCGAGATGCTACTGATGTTCAGCAATCGATGGTGATGGTAATACCTATCAAAAGCCTCGAAAAAGCGAAAAATATTTTGGCACAACCCAAAATTCCCAAACAAGGTAAATGGATTAATCACACCTATCAAGGAATCACAATCAAACAAAATAAAGGACAAGCAGGGGAAGACTTCTCAGCAGCATTAATAGATAAGCGTTTCCTGGTTATCAGTGATAGCCTAAAAGCTACAAAACGAGCGATTGACGCCTATAAAGCTAAGACATCATTGGCCACAATAGGAGGCTTTGCCGAGAATTTTCCCAAAATTGCTAACTATCAACCCTTTGCCCAGTTTTATGTAAACGTACCAACAGCAGCTAAAATAGCTGCTACTTCTCCTAATCGTCGTTTACCTGCTCAAGTTTTGGCTCAACTTCAGAATAACCAAGGTTTAGCGGGGACAATAACCCTAGAGTCAGAAGGAATACGCTTAAAAGGTGTTTCATGGCTTAACCCTAATAGTCGGCGTGTACTGGCGGTAGAAAATAAAGCCGGAAAGATGCAAAACCGCTTACCAGCAGAAACCCTAATGATGCTTTCTGGTGGTAACTTACAGCGATTTTGGACGGACTATGTTTTAACATCTCAAGGAAATCCTCTCTCGCCCATATCACCAGAACAACTGCGAAGTGGCGTAAAATCTTTCACTACCTTGGATTTAGAGCAGGATTTGCTTAGTTGGATGAAAGGAGAGTTTTCCTTATCGGTGATTCCCTCTATCACAAAAGAAGGTTCGCTAGAGAATTTTCGTGCAGGCTTAGTGTTCATGATACAGGTAAGCGATCGCCAAGCAGCTGAAGCATCCCTAAACCAACTAGATGATGCAATGCGAAATCAATATCAGTTCCAGATTCAACCGGGAACGATTGCAGGTAAACCCGTTGTTAAGTGGATTGGGCCTTTAGGTACATTAACCGCCACCCATGGTTGGTTAGATGGAGACGTTGCTTTTTTAGTAATAGGCGCTCCCATCACCGATAAAATTGTTCCCAAGCCAAATACTCAACTAGCCATTACTCTCCCTTTTCAACAAACAGTACCTACACAACCCAATCCTACAAATGGTCAATTTTACTTGGATGTAGAACGCACTGTGAGAAATCTTCCCCCATCAACTCTCAACTTCAATCAGCAAACTTGGCTAGCAGCAACACGATCAATTGGAGTAACCTCTGCCGTCAGCGACAACCGCAGTAATCGTTACGACATTTTTATAGTGCTTAAGAAAGCTGGCAATTGAGCCTATGGACTTTGGGACGCGGGGACGCGGGGATGAGGGGACGCGGGGATGAAGGAGACGCGGGGACGCGGGGACGCGGAGAATAATAACAAATGACAATTCCCCAGTACCCCAGTACCCCCATTCCCAATTCCCCAGTACCCCCATATCCCACTAAGCAGATAGGATCAGAACAGTCAGAATTTATATATTAATCAATTCATTAGGGAGAAGACTGTATGAATCTGGTTGTACTCCAGAACTGGCTAGACAATGCCTCCTTTGCAATTTTATTCCTGACAATGCTGGTGTTTTGGGGAGGGGTCGCTTTTCCCAATCTCCCCTATCTAGCCGCTTTGGGGACAGCTGGGATGGCGATCGCTAATTTTTGTATAGCTGCCCTGTTAGCGGCTAGATGGATAGAAGCTGGTTATTTCCCGCTCAGCAATTTGTATGAATCTCTGTTTTTCTTGACTTGGGGAATTACCACTGTTCATTTAATTGCTGAAAATACCAGTCGTAGCCGCTTAGTAGGAGTTTTTACTGCTCCTGTAGCAATGGCGATCGCGGCTTTTGCCGCCCTGACATTACCATCAGAAATGCAAGTGTCAGAACCACTAGTACCTGCATTAAAATCAAACTGGCTGATGATGCATGTCAGTGTAATGATGTTGAGTTATGCAGCTTTGATGGTGGGTTCTTTGCTGGCGATCGCTTTTTTGATTGTCACTCGTGGTCAAAACATCCAACTCCAGGGTAGTTCTGTCGGTGCGGGTGGTTATCGTAGCAATGGCTACCGCTTGCAAAAAGCCAGTGAACTAGTTTCTCAACTATCAACACCTCCTGTCGAGAATAATGGCTTTGCTCGTTTTGAAACTAACAACAACGGCAACGGTAACACCGCTGTTTTGAATCTAGTCGCCGCTCCCGAATCTCCCGCCATAGCATCTAGCGAACCTCTTTCACCTCAACGCCTTAGCCTTGCCGAAACCCTCGACAACATCAGCTACCGCATCATCGGATTAGGATTTCCCCTGCTGACGATTGGTATTATTGCTGGTGCTGTTTGGGCCAATGAAGCTTGGGGTTCTTACTGGAGTTGGGATCCCAAGGAAACTTGGGCATTGATTACTTGGTTAGTTTTCGCAGCTTATCTCCATGCCCGACTCACTCGCGGTTGGCAAGGGCGTCGCCCAGCAATTTTAGCGGCCAGTGGTTTTGTTGTCGTGTGGATTTGTTATTTGGGAGTGAATCTTTTAGGTAAAGGTTTACACTCTTACGGGTGGTTTTTCTAAAAAACTTAAAAAAAGGGAACAGGGAACAGCTGAGCCAGCTGCCTGTTCCCTATGAATTCATCTAAAAAAATCATGGCGTTACTTTATAATTTCAGTAACGCCATAGTTCCCACAAACCCGCACAGCAGATCGCGTAACAGGAGCCATCAACAACACTCAATCATTTTTGTGTGGACGGAATTTGTAAAGGCAACGAATATGCATACTGTAATTACACCTGAAAGAATCGAGTTACCACCCGGCACAGTTGTAAGGATGTTGGGTTCTTGGCAAGACTATCAATTACTGAGTCAACAACTTGAAGATCGCGCTTCACCTCGCCTTAAATATCGACCTGGAGAAATTTTATTAATGGCACCGCTACCGGATCATGGAAGAGATGCGAGTTTGCTGGCAGACATTGCTAAAGTTTTACTAGATCATTTAGAGCAAAGATACGATTCATTTACGCCCATCACCATGAGCTTACCTCTGATTAGCGGTATTGAGCCTGACTATTGCTTTTATATTGAAAATTGGCGATCTGCAATAGGGAAGAGCCGTATCGACTGGCTCAATGAGCCTCCACCAGATTTAGTAATTGAGGTAGATGTTACTAGTTATACCAATATTAACGACTATTTTGTTTACAAAGTGCCAGAGATTTGGCTATTAAAGAATAAGCAGCTATTAGTTTATAGATTGCAGGATGAAAATTACGCAATTACAGAAAGTAGCTATTTTCCTAACGTTTCAGAAATTGTACAGCAATGCCTGCAAATTGCCAAAGAGCAAACAACAAGTGAGGCGATTAGGTGGTTAAGGAGCTTTTTGCAGGGGTGAGTGAAGGCGATCGCCAGAGAATTTCTCCATGTTTAACCGATCATACCTATATGTGCAGCAACAATCTGCCAAGTTCCGCTCGCGCAGACAGCCCAAACACGCGTGAAACGAAAGTCCCCATTTGCAGGGGTACCATTATAACTACCAGACAATTGCACTCGGACTGAAACGATCGCCACCTCTCCATGGATTTGAATACGCTGCTGTGAAGGTTTCAGTTCGTGTATCTTAATCAAACCAGATTCGTGAGCCGCTAGATCGTCTTGTTTTCCTAATAATTCTCCAAGATGACTGGTAATAATAATTTCAGGGGCTAGCAGTTCATTCAAAACGTTAACATCAGAAGCAAGCATTGCCTGAGCGAGCCGTTCTTCAAGGTTAATAATCTGAGTTTCAATTTGCTGCTTTGTGTCTTTCAATATATATTCCTCTTTGGCTTTAATCTATATGAAAAGTAGTCATAATTATTAAAATCAATACATATAATTCTACAAGTCTCTTGAGGATCATTCAACGCGGTGTTATCAGGGCGCATCCGATGAAACTCGAATTCCAAGGCTGCAATTTTGTCTTGATATTCTTTGTGAGTTGCAAATACCACCTCATGACTACGCTGCTGTAATTCCGGGGCGATCGCAATTTTGGGATGCAGATCACCAAAAGAGCCAATGGTGGTTAAAACAATTCGACTCATGAGTTTGCCTTTGGGTCAATTTTTGCCTAAGTCCCGTTAAACAAAACAAGCAAATCCCAGAATCTAAATTATATCTGGGTCAATATTTAACTCTCGTAATTTTGCTACTAAACGTTCTGTTTCTCGTCGTGCCTGTTCGGCTTCTTGTCGTGCCTGTTCTGTTTCTCGTTGTGCTTGCTCTGCTCTTTGTTGTGCTTTTTCTGCTTCTCGTTGTGCCTGTTGTTTTTCTCGTTGTGCCTGTTCTGCTCTTTGTTCTGCCTGCGCTTTAGCTTCTTGTGGTGTCGGTACTAATTGTCCATCAGATGTGAACCAACGTAATAACCCTTGATGAATTCCCAAATAGAACCCTAATTGTTCACTCCACAAATGTCCTTGTGCATTTGCTTGCAGAGGTTGATATTTCGCATCTACTAAATTAAATCCAGCAAATTCTAATGTGTATGGGTCAAACCAAAAATAATTTGGTGTGCGAAATGTATCTTGATAAATTTCTTTCTTTAGACCTTTGTCTGTCTTCGCTGTTGATTCCGAAAGAATTTCTACTATTACATTTGGATATTTCCCATATTCTTCCCATACTACCCAACTTTTCCTGATTTTACGTTGAGTTCCTAGCACTACAAAAAAGTCTGGGCCACGAAAGTATTCTGATTTTTTTTGGTGTGGACTGTAGTAGATGGTTAGGTTTCCCGCTGCGTAATAATCAGTTCTATCTTGCCACAGGCATTCTAAGCATTGTAAAAGTAAAACTATTTGTTGCAGATGCAGTTCTGTTTCCAAAGGAGGCTCGTCACTATATAAATCGCTAGGGGGAAATGTGACATCTTTCGAGATGTCTTGCTGAGATTCTAATTCTTGGGCTATGGTCATCAGAAAATGTGGGTGGAAACCCCGTCCTTCTAGTACGGCAATGCAATTGTTTTTTGAATCTACTATCGCCTTGGGATTGGTTAGTTCGGTGTACTTTTGTGTTGCACTTTCAACGGGACAGTTACCCTTACGGGTTCGTCACTTCCTTCAACGGGGGGAACCCCGCAACGGAGTGACTCACCGTTTCAAATCTCCCAATCCTGTACGCATAGTATTTTGCTATGCGCGAGCCTCCCTTGCGGGGTAATGTTAGCTGACGCTCGTGCCTCGCTAACGCTGCGCTAACGCCAATGTTTTAAGAGCTTGTTAGGCTTGCAACACTGTTCCAGTGACCTTAGAACTGTTTAATCACAAGCGACAGAGCAAGGGACTAGCTACGCATCCCGGGGTGTCGTGACTCAAAAAACGTTGTCAGTTAAGACTTAGGCTGGTCAGAATGGCTATCCCGATTTCTCTTTCAAGCCTCATGCCTTTAAGCTGAGGTTCCTGACAGAATCAATCTGGCATTAATTAGTCTTGAGTTTATTTTAGCAGTGTTGTAAATGTCTACGCGTAGCTAAATGTAAAAGTAGGCTATTTTTATCAATCTGTGATTTTTTTAGTTAGTAGGCATAGCGATCGCATTCTTATTTAAAATAGTCTATTCAGTATCAAATACCCATAATTAAAAGATACTTTACGGTTTAATTAAAGATTCCTCAGACTTGCGATATTTAGCGATTAGTTTCCGTCGTTTTAGGGGTGAATAAAGCAAGTAGATGAACAAGGGTAATCCAGTTCCTGCTAGTAAAAATAAAATGTAGGGATTAGCTAATCCAACTATACAAATAATTCCGAAGCTTGTTCCTAATCCTGCTGTGAGTAAATACAAAATAATTCTAAACCAGTTCCATTTTTTACAGTCATTATCTATTGTTAAACCCTTAATAAACCCATATCCTAATCCCACAATAGCCCCAATTGCTCCTACAATCTTTGGGATGTTATCAACAATATCATAACTAATACCTAATACTATAGGAATAATCATAATAAACGTTCCAATTATCATCCCTCCCAAAGCTCCAAATAATAGTCCAATTACTACCCCAATCATAGCCATAATTACTCTGCGTAAACCAGCGATCGCTATCAACCAAGTTATAGTTAAAGATAACCCAGCAATAATTATCAATTTGATTGAAGTTAAATAAACTATTAATAAAGTCATCAAAAGAGGTGCGATCGCACCAATTAATAACACTCCAGCAAGCCAAGCATATGGTACTTCTGTCTTTTCAATTGGTAAAGCAGCTGTTTGCACTTTTACAGTTAAAGTATGAATCGCTGGATAAGCATTACTATGCAATATTAATTGACGCTTATATTGCTTATCTGCCATTAATTTACTTGTGTCTACCTGAACATGACACCAAGTATTATTCCCGCTAAATTGAGTAGGTGTTACCGAAATCCAAGCATGGGAATCTGGTGTATGTGGGGGATCATGAGGATGGGGTGCAACTTCCCATCTCCCTTGTAATAAAGTATCAGGAATCGTATTTACAACCGTGATGCTTTGCTTTAGCTTTTCTCCCAATTGTTTCGCTTGGAATTCCAGTACTGTCTCACTGAAATCAACTGCGGGTACACGCGCAACATCAAGTGGTTGCAAGGCTATTAAAGCTGCTTGTGCATTAGCAAAGCGCTTGTCTTGTTCTGGTTGTACCATACCCTCTAGCCAACCCAGAAACCGTAAACTCAATTGAGGTAAAAGATGGTGAAACTTAATCAAATATGGATTATTGCGATCGCACAATTGCCGTATTTCTATTGACTTAATTTTTGTCAACATACAAATCAAGGTAGTACCTAAAGCATACAAATCTGTAGCCTTAGTTGGCTCAAACATCTGTTCTGGCGGAATAAAACCCGGAGTTCCCTTAAATACACTACTGCCTGCAACTTCCTGACTACCAATACGTGCAAAACCAAAGTCAATTAGATAAACGTTGAGTTGTTCATCGACCAAAATATTTTCTGGTTTAATATCTCGATGAATTACCGGAGGCTTGAGATTTTGCAGATATACAAGTATGTCTAAAATTTTAACAGCTATTTGTTTAATTTCTTCTGCCTTAAAGCTGCGGATTTGTGCCAAAGATTGGGCATTAATATATTCTTGCACTAAACAAAAACCATCAGATGTAGCAAAAGAGCATATGTATTGAGGAATACCAGGATGATTAAGTCCTTGTAATACTTGAATTTCTCGTTGATGTGCCTCAAATCCAGACCAACTAGAACCTATCTGAGCAAAGCAAAACTGCTTTAATACTACCTGTTGTGCTGTTTCAACATCTGATCCTAACCAAGTAATTCTTCCTCCTTCTCGATTGCGTCCCAATTCTCGTAAAATTTGATAGCCATGTTCATGGAAATCTGGATAGCTATTCATAATTCAAGGCCAAAAGTATAATTAGGCAGGGTTGGGATGTATTACGTAAATACACTTAAGCTAACAGGATGCTTGAAAAGGCGATTTCTAATCGCAGGGGTTAGTATTAATTTAGATTTTTCAAACAACCTCTAACAATGTTCAGGAACTAAATTGCGATCGCACATAGCAACCAAGCCATAACCCCACTCCCCGTGGGCTTCTCTGCGAGACGCTACGCTTAAGTAAGCAAATAATTTCATCAATCAAACCAGATTCTTATACTATGATTAATATTCTGCTGTTGAATGGGCTACATTTACCTAACTTTGGGTCATTATGCCGAAACCTAAAAAGAGCGAGACTCCCTTAAATCTGAACGATCCGCAATACTACCTTAATCGAGAGTTAAGCTGGTTAGAATTCAATAACAGGGTCTTACATGAAGCTTGCGATATACGCACACCTCTTCTCGAACGCCTCAAGTTTCTCGCAATCTTCAGCTCTAACTTGGATGAGTTTTTTATGGTGCGGGTTGCTGGCTTAAAGCAACAGGTAGAAGCAAAAGTCACTCAGCTAAGCCCCGATGGACGCACACCGCAACAACAGCTAGATGATATTAGGTCAACTCTCTGTCCCGTAGTTGCAAAACAGCACCAACATTTTGAACAAGAACTCCGCCCCCTACTGGCCAAGCAGGGCATCCACATTCTCGATTACATAGATCTAAATGATAGACAGCGCAGTTATCTAGACGGCTATTTTGAAGAGCAAGTTTTTCCAGTTCTCACTCCTTTGGCTGTTGATCCAAGTCACCCCTTTCCCTACATTTCCAATCTCAGCTTGAATTTGGCTGTTGTAGTCAAAAATCCCGAAACTGAAGAAGAGTTCTTTGCTAGAGTCAAAGTGCCCAGCGTTCTGCCTCGATTTTTACCTTTACCGCCAGAGTTGAGAATTCAAGACAATGGCAAACCTACCCATTGGACAGGCGTACCTTTAGAACAAGCGATCGCTCATAATCTGGAATCTCTTTTTCCAGGCATGAATATCCAAGAATATCATCCCTTTCGCATCACCCGTGATGCTGACCTGGTATTGGAAGAAGATGAAGCAGATGATTTATTGTTAGCGATCGAACAAGAACTCCGCAAACGCCGCATGGGTGGAAGTCCAGTCCGACTCGAAATTCAACCCCAGACCCCCGAACCAGTGCGATCGCGTCTTTTGCAAGATTTGGATTTAACAGACAGCGATGTCTATGAAGTAGACGGTCTTTTGGGACTGCGGGATTTAATGTATTTTATGGCATTGCCACTACCAGAACTCAAAGACCCACCACGCCAATCTGTTGTACCATTACGCTTACAAAGATTAAGAGAACCAAGCTTAGATCCAGAAGTCTTAGAGGTAGACGAAGGCAACGACTTTTTTGCTGTGATTCGAGAAAAGGATTTGCTAGTACATCATCCCTATCAATCCTTTACAGCAACGGTGGTACGCTTTATCACCCACGCTGCCCACGATCCGAATGTGTTAGCGATTAAGATGACTTTGTACAGAACTTCTGGCGACTCGCCAATAGTCAATGCTTTAATCGCCGCCGCTGAAAATGGTAAGCAAGTATCTGTATTGGTGGAATTAAAAGCACGGTTTGACGAAGAAAACAATATTTACTGGGCAAGGCGTTTAGAAAGAGTTGGTGTTCACGTTGTTTATGGTTTGGTGGGGCTAAAAACCCACTGTAAAACTGTCATGGTAGTGCGGCGCGAAAAAGACCGAATGCGGCGCTATGTGCATATCGGCACTGGAAACTATAACCCCAAAACCGCACGACTTTATACAGACTTAGGATTGTTTAGTTGCCGCGAAGAATTGGGTGCTGATATTACAGATTTATTTAATTTCTTGACAGGCTACTCCCGGCAAAAATCCTATCGAGAAGTACTGGTTGCACCTGTGAATATGCGCGATCGCTTTCTCGCACTCATTCATCGCGAAATAGAAAATGTGCAAAATGGATTATCCGGGCGTATCGTTGTCAAAGTAAACTCCTTAGTCGATCCGCAAATTATCGCCACCTTATACGAAGCTTCCCGTATTGGAGTACAAATCGATTTAATAGTTAGGGGCATTTGCTGTTTACGCCCAGGACTAAAAGACATTAGTGAAAATATTCGCGTCATCAGCATTGTCGGTCGCTTTTTAGAACACTCTCGAATTTATTATTTCTATAACAATGGACAAGAAGAAATCTTTATCGGCAGTGCCGACTGGATGCGTCGCAACCTAGATCGTCGAGTAGAAGTAATTATCCCAGTAAAAGATCTAGATATTGCTAAAGATTTGCAAGAAATTCTTGGAATTATGCTCGCAGATAATCGTCAAGCCTGGGAGTTACAACCTGATGGCAATTATATTCAAAGACGCCCCTGTGAAGATTGTCCAGAAGCTAATTCACAAAAAACTCTCATGAATATGGCATTACCCTCAATTAATTAGTGAACAGTTATCAGTTTTTCTAATATGGCATTACCCTCAATCAATCAGTTATCAGTTTGTCTAAATAACTAAATTAAAAAAGAAAACTTCCGATACCTTAATAACTAACCAAACTGAGTTTTTTTTATAAAACTTTAACTTGTAGAAAAGTTATTTGATTAGTTTTCATCAAGACACACAAGTTATCAACCATAGGATAGAGTTAGGGCTGGTACATCTTCCCATAAACTAGAGAAATTATTGTGTGTCGTTTTGTTTGTCACTTAAATGTTAATGTTGTCCTGTGAGTCTTCTACCTTACGCGTTCTAGTGGTTGATGATCACGAATTGACCCGTTTAACTTTACAGTTGGCCTTCTCTTGTCAAGAAAATATTCAAGTCGTAGGGTTAGCTAGTAACGGTCAAGAAGCCATAGAAATGGTTAAACGTTGCCGACCTGATGTGATTATTCTTGATTTACAGATGCCGATTATGGATGGTTGGAGTGCATCTAGTCACATAAAGGCCATATCTCCAAATACCCGGATTCTTGCCTACTCCTCAGTAGAAGACGTAAATCACGAGAAAAAAGTAATGTATAGCTTTGATGATGTTTGCAAAAAAGATGTACCCACAAATGAACTTATTGCTTTAGTTAGACGCTTAGGTCAGCGTACAGAAAATAATTCGTAATTCGTAATTCGTAATGACGCTCGAGGACTCGCTAACGCTGCGCTAACGTAATTAAGTTTTGTAATGGGGATTTGACCCCAACACAAAACTTGCCGATTATGGAACCGGGGGACTTAAACCTACGGAACTTGTTAATTTGCTGGATAAATAATGTATCTGTATTGCTTGATTGAAGACAACACAATCAATTACCAAAATTTGCAGGGTATTATAATTGAAAAAACGTCGGTATAACTGTAAGTTGATAGTTAAACCGACGTAATTTTTAATATTTTTAATTCTCTAGTTCAGCTTAATTATTTCCCGCATCGGGAATCGTGCGTCTAAACTCATCAATTAACTCATCTAATTCTTCCAAAGCCTGATTGACATCAACTCTTAAAATACCTAAATTAGGGCGTTCTAGCAGACTCAGCAAATAATCACGCTTGCTTTGAACTACGGCAATTCGTTGTTTAATAGTTTGTACATCCATTATTTACTCCCCATTTTTAACTATGCTCTCAGTTTTAAGTTAACTTAAAACTTAGCACTCTAGTGGACTGTTTCAGCTATTCTAGTGCATTAGATTTAATAGGCGTAGGTTGGGTTGTAGTAAGATCCCGTAGGGTACGAAGTGAAACCCAACATGGATATCGGTGTTGGTTTACCCTGCGGGAAGCCGCCCTCCAAGCGTCTACGTTCCTCAACCCAAGTTGTTCATGGGGGAAACCACGCCACTTGCGCGGCTGCCGGGAAACTCGTCCAACGCAGTGGCTCCCCAAGTTCACACTGCCTCAACTTTGTAATACCAATTCTCTGAAATCCGTCTACACATTCAAACTCCGAAACCCATACTAAATAACAGTTTCTTAATTACGAATTACGAATTACGTTAGCGTTAGCGAAGCGGTAGCGAGGTACGAGCGTCAGCGGTAGCGAGTCCTCGATAGCGTTAGCGTTAGCGAAGCGGTAGCGAGGTACGAGCGTCAGCGGTAGCGACACAGGAGCGTCGCGTCATTACGAATTACGAATTACGAATTGGTATAAGACAGACTCCAACACAAAACTTGTCGGTTATAGAACCGGGGACTTAAACCCACGGAACTAGTTAATGCGATAATTGAGATTACTGGCTACAAGAGTAACTTAACAAACTTAGCGATCGCATAACTCAAAAAAACTCAAAATTACTAATGTATAAATACTATATAGGTTTCTTATTCACTATCTCACTGGTAACAATAAACTTAATTTTTCCTCAGTTGACATTAGCAGATATCAAAATTCAGCTACTACCATTAGCTCAAATGCCAGCATCAAGCAAATCTATTTCTCCCAAAGCTGCTTTAGAAAGATTATTTACTACCAAAGAAATACAAAAAGAATGGTTTGCAACTGAATTTTTAGCTCAGATTCCTCTGGAAAAGATGCAGCAAATAATTAACACCATAAAAACTCAACTAGGAGACTATCAAAATGTACAAAACAATGCTCAAGATTATCTAATTATTTTTAGTCAAGGTTCAGTTCCAACCAAAATAAATCTCAATCCCAAAGGACAAATTTCAGGACTATTATTTGAACCGCCACAAACTAAGCTAACTAGCTTAAAAGAAGCAACTACTCAATTTCAAGCGTTACCAGGTCAAGTCAGTTTTTTAGTTCAAGAAAACAAAACAGTATTAGCTGCCTTAAATACTAAAACACCATTAGCAGTTGGTTCAGCTTTTAAGCTAGCAGTATTGCAAGCATTAAAATTAGAAATTGCCTCTGGTAAAAGAGCATGGAAAGACGTAATGCAACTGCAAACAAATTGGAAAAGCTTACCATCTGGAATATTACAAACATGGCCAGATGGGGCATATATAACAGTGCAAACACTCGCGTCTTTGATGATTTCTTTCAGCGATAATACAGCAACAGATACATTAATTAACCTGATTGGCAGACAGCCTATTGAATTAGTATCACCCCGTAATCGTCCTTTCTTAACTACTCGTGAATTATTTATTTTGAAAGGTTCAGAAAATCGAGATTTGCTGAAACGTTATCGCACTAGTAATGAAACTCAACGCCGTGCAATACTTCAAGAATTAGCGAAAAAACCGCTTCCTAATGTGAGTGAATTTGAGGGTAATAATCCCGTTGCCCTTGATGTGGAATGGTTTTTTACTACCGAAGAACTTTGTGGATTAATAGAACAAGTTGCTGATTTACCTTTAATGAGTATTAATCCTGGTGTTGCTAATCCTCAAGATTGGCAGCGGGTAGCATTTAAAGGTGGATCTGAATCTGGTGTCCTCAATCTCACAACTTGGTTGCAAGCCAAGAACGGAAAAAGTTACTGTGTAGCCGCCACTTGGAATAACAGCAATGCACCTGTAGAAGAGTCTAAATTTATAGCTTTATATAGCGGAGTACTTGCCAAACTTGCTGCTAATAAATAGGGGACTTGCGACTTGCGACTTCTTTAATTACGAATTACGAATTACGAATTATTTAATCTGCACGTCTGTGCGTCTCCCTCATCTCGCACAGTCCCCAATCTCCACCATTACACTTTATCTTTTGCTGGCGGTACAATTTTGCTTTTATTTAAACCTTGGTCAATTAATTTCATAATTCTAAAATCCTCTTCTGGTAAAGGAGAACTATTACTGCCGAATAAACCGGCACTCACAGCAGGCTGCTTTTCTAAAAAAGAAAATGCTTGGCGAAATTGATGAGGTTCTGCTTTGATTGGTGAATCAAAATGGCAAGGAATAATCCATTGAAAATTCCAACTTGATACTTGATTAGCCCAATTAATAGTTTCTGCTGGGGCACGATTGAGAATCAGTGTTTGTAGAATGGGTGCAACAAATAAACGACCATCTCCGCGTAGGGCCTCAAACGATCGCTGCCAATTTTGTTGCCATTTAAAAGGGTACAATCCAAAATAAGCTTTATTTGAGCGTTCTGAGGCTTTGAGGGCATCAAGAATCACCTCACCTACTCCCATGACCTCTAACGCGCTTGGCCGAAAGTACAAAGCAAACAGCGAGATACGTTGCCATCCTTTAAGGCGATTTGCTGGATTGTCTGCAACTATATCAGAAGCTTTATCCTTGGCATGAAACAATAAAGGGTATGGATCTAATTGCACGATCGCAGGTGGTTCTGCTGGTACAGAAATCACCGAGTCTATCACTAAAAGAGTATGCGATCGCTTGTGAAAAAATGCAACTTCTGCAAACCGCCCCGGCCCCAAGTCAATGGGGCCCAGAATTGCGTAGTCAAACTGTTCACCAAAGGGAGCTTGATTACTATCTGCTGGCAACACCTGAGTGCGTGTTGGAGGAAACCCCAGCCAACTGAGAGGCAGGTTAAGTGGAAAACTCCACTGGCTAGGAGCAATGAAAACCTGTGCATTCGGAAAACGTCGAGCGAAGGGGCCAACAAAGACTTTATGCTCTAATCCAGAGATAGTTGGCAAGATAATATACTTAATATCACCGTGTTCTGCTACAAGTTCCTCAACAAGCCGAATACATTCTAGAGTCGGTGCAACAGGTGCGTAGACTAAAAGACCGCCTGTTTCCAGCTTGACAATAGTCATGCGGATGGGCACGACAACGTAAAAAATACCTTGAAGTTGGTCAAAAGTCCAGATTGTATCTTTAACTACTTCTTTACGGATTGTACGTCGTTTGCCATAGGGATAGATTGGCACAATTGGCCAGAAAGGCCATGACAAATCCTTGAGATGAATCTGTTCTGTATTTCCTACGCGTTCGTCATAAGCCACTCTGCAACCCCCTTTCTAGTTCCCGATGCTCAAATTGTTTTGATTCTCTTTCCTGAAGTTGGAGTTTAGCAAATTGTTTGTAATTCGTAATTCGTAATTCGTAATTCGTAATTCCTTGTGGGCTTCGACTTCGCTCAGCCCACGGGGAATGGGGAACTCGGGGCCCCCTCTGGGGATTAGGGGCAATGGGGAATGGGGAGGGGTAGCTACCGATCCCAAAACCCAAGAACCAGTTCTTCTATTTCATCCCCGGCAGCAACAATGGTCTGAGCATTTTATCTGGACAAAAGACGGGACACAAATTTTAGGTACAACTGCTACAGGGAGAGCGACTTGCGATCGCTTTGATTTCAATGATAAACGTCGAGATGAGTCTTCGATTCAAGTAGCTCGTCGTTTTTGGGTAGAAGCGGGCTGGCATCCACCCCAGTCAGATCCACGTCAAGAATAACAAACCTAATTAACGCGATCGCTCTTCATAGTCTTGAAGTAAACCGAAGCTTATGCAACACTTAAGATCCTTTGCTTCCAGGGTTCATTTGAGGAATTGAGACATGGCGCGTCTAGCACTGCTGAGTGTATCTAATAAAACTGGTTTAATCGACCTAGCCCGTAACTTGGTTGAAGAATTCGACTTTGATTTAATCAGCAGTGGCGGCACAGCCCAAGCACTCAAAGATGCAGGGCTACCAGTTACGAAAGTTGCAGATTACACGGGTTCGCCGGAAATTTTAGGTGGTCGAGTTAAAACACTGCATCCCCGAATTCATGGTGGGATTTTGGCACGGCGGGATGTTGCTGCTGATGTTGCAGATTTAGAAAATAATCAAATCCGCCCGATTGATTTAGTAGTAGTAAATCTTTATCCTTTTGAGGAAACGATCGCTCAACCAGGTGTAACATTATCGGCAGCAATTGAGCAAATTGATATCGGTGGCCCGGCGATGTTACGGGCATCATCGAAAAATTTTGCTCATCTAGCTGTATTATGTGATCCAGCACAGTATAGTGAATATCTGCAAGAGTTACGGCAAAATAATGGAGAAGCTTCGTTAGAATTCCGTCAAAAAGCTGCATTAAAAGGATTTTTACATACTGCTAGCTATGACCGCGCGATCGCCTCTTACCTCAGCAATCAATCTTTACAGCCAGAGTACACCATCTCAGGACAACAACTGCAACCTCTACGCTATGGTGAAAACCCTCATCAAAACGCCGGATGGTATCAAACAGGTACTACTCCGACAGGATGGGCAGCGGCTACCAAACTTCAAGGTAAGGAACTTAGTTACAATAACCTAGTTGATTTAGAAGCAGCACGGCAGATAATTACAGAGTTTACTGATAGTCCCGCAGTTGCCATCCTTAAACACACCAATCCTTGCGGTGTGGCTGTAGGTGACAGTATCAAGGAAGCTTACGAAAAAGCTTTCAATGCAGATGCTATTTCTGCCTTTGGCGGCATAGTTGCACTCAACCGACCGATTGATGCAACAACAGCCACTGAATTAACCAAAACGTTTTTAGAATGTGTAGTAGCGCCGGGTTGCGAAGCAGAAGCACAAGAAATTCTCGCCGCCAAATCTAATGTGCGAATTTTGATATTATCAGATTTGAGTAGCGGCCCCAAAAATACAATTAAAGCGATCGCAGGTGGTTTCTTAGTACAATCTGCCGATGATGCGATCGCAGATACTAGCAAATGGCAAATAGTCACCGAACGCCAACCAACACCCGATGAATTAGCAGAATTATTATTTGCCTGGAAAGTTTGCAAACATGTGAAATCGAATGCCATAGTAGTGAGTGGCGATTTTACTACTTTAGGAGTGGGTGCCGGTCAAATGAACCGCGTTGGCTCAGTGAAAATTGCCCTAGAACAAGCAAAAGACAAAGCCAAAGGTGGTTTTCTCGCCAGTGATGGATTCTTCCCCTTTGATGACTCGGTGAAAACAGCCGCCGCCGCCGGAATTACCGCCATCGTCCAACCAGGGGGAAGTATGCGGGATCAAGCCTCGGTTCAAGCTGCCAATGAACTAGGTTTAATCATGGCATTTACAGGTATACGTCACTTTTTGCACTAAGTTTTGGCTGTAATGTAAATGGTGCAGTTATCAAAGTGGCACTTAGTAAGATCCCCACTTGAGATTGTAAATGATATGGTTTATTTGTGTGTGAGGAGCAAGTTAAAAATAAAGAGCGTCTAGGGTGGAAACACGGCAACACTCCTGGACGCTTTTTAATTTGGTAATAAAAATTACCTTCCATAGTGCAGTTTTGGAAGTGTCACTCTATATACTTGCGCTTGAATTAAAGCAATGATATGGTTTATTTGTGTGTGAGGAGCAAGTTAGATAATAAAAAGCGCCTGGGGTGGAAACACGGCAACACTCCCAAGCGCTTTTTAATTTTTATAAGGGACTGGGGATTGGGGACTGGGGACTGGGGACTGGGGATTGGGGACTGGGGATTGGGGACTGGGGATTGGGGACTGGGACAAATCATGTACAGTTGTGATGGTTGACGCGGGGACGCGGGGACGCGGAGAGATTTTTCATCTGTGAATAATGAGCAGTTAGCAAGGATCTATCGTGTGGTGATACAGCAGATTGTGGGTAAATGAGGTACAAGTTTTAAGAATAAAGTCATATAACTTAGATCTTGCACCTGCCCAATCTCCCGCCAGAGAATAAATTCTCGCTCTTATTAGGTCAAGTCCACTTAAGTGGACTAAAATCTATGCTTTTTGTGAGATTTAGTCCTCTTGAGAGGACTTTTGCTATTAGCCATAGGTTTCTAACCTATGGCGGTTTTTGGGACTGGTGCAAGATATCAGATAACAAAAAACTTTTAACTCTGTTCCCTGTTCCCTTTCCCCTGCTGTAACTGTTAACTCATAACTGAAATCAGGTGCATATCAATCGATTAAATCAACAAATCCAGTTCATTGTCGAAATTGATGGGCTGAAACAGGTGATGCGCCAAACCTTGCTCATCGACGGTTCACGCCAAGAAAATAGTGCAGAACATTCTTGGCATTTGGCGATCATGGCGATCGCATTAGCGGAATATGCTGTTCCACATATAACTTGCATAATTAGGGCGGGCAAGATGCCCACCCCACAA